>NZ_JBVBZF010000008.1:0-33632 GCF_057447755.1 Fusibacter sp.
AACTATGCTCATTTTTCTTTATATTTATTACATATTTTAAGTTTATCACCTTCTTTTACATATGGACATTTGTCGCTATATAAATCAAGATTTTGACAGAAATAACAATCTTTTATATATTTTAATTTTTCCATGTGAAATTTATTTAATGGTTTATATAAACTAGTTCAAGTCAATTACGCTTCGTTACATTAATTGATTTTAGATAAGCATCAACAATATTTTCAATATCTGAATATATGTTTTTAAGTCTATCTGTATTAAACAGATGATGACAAAAATCAATTAATTCACTACGCTTGACGGTAGCTACATTTAATTTTTTAAGGTCTTCGATTATAGATTGAACTTGAATTATTTCACCAGCATTAAAAGTGGTGCCTTCGTTAAAATTTCTACTTATATTATACCTTTTCTCTTGCTTTAATGATTCAAGTTCATGTTCATATTTATTAATTAATTCTTGAATATCCATTGTACTATATTTTAAGTTAAAAAATTAAATTCCCACTACCTAATTGACTTGAACGGCCTTCGGGTCGGTTCTAATCGGCTTCATACAGTAACGAAGCGAACGTGACTCGAACATCGGTTATACTCAATTTGATACTCCTTTTTTTCGTACCTCAAAAACCGTATCAAACAGAGCATGACCCGAAGGCCGTTATAAACAAGTGGCGTGTGAATGTGTCCGACACATTTAACAGCATATTACTTTTGCGTTCATGCTCGCTCGCTGAATCCGTTAGCCACGCCACCAGTATTATAACAGCAAATAAACAAAATGCGCTCACTCGTCAGTACCGTTTTCCTGCGCTCGCACTTTAATTTCAGTATACTTTCTATCCATCTTCATTTCAATATCAACAGCGTCGTTAACACTAAATTTACCTTTCAATTTAAGTACAGCTTCATAAGTCTCTATAATCCTATCCGCTGTTTCATTATTTACTCCTATCTTTTGCAATCCAAGTGCAATTCTTAGATAATTAATATGCTCATCTCTTGTCATTTTATACAGTTTTGCCCGCACACAGTATGCGGAGGTTTGTAATTCGTATCAAATTTTATGCGACTTTCGTGGCGCACATTGCTTATTTGCATCACGTTATAATTTTATATTTTCCACTTTTCAGCTTCTCTTTTATAATCTGTATCTTCAGTAATTTTATATCCGTAATTATTAAAAAAATTCTCTTCTAACTTTTCAATATTTATCTGTGTAAGTTCATTTTCATTCTTTGTCCCAAGAAATGAAATAAGCATAGCATGACGGTTTAATAACATTATCCTTTCATCATACTTTTTATTGGTTTCTATTTTTCGTTTTTTCATTTTTAATATTTTATTCCGGTTAATTCACAAAGTGATTTTAATAATTCTTGGTATCCTGGATCTTCTGATATTTCTTTTCCAGTAGATATAGTAAATTCTGTTCCACTCTTTAATAATTCCTGATCTCTGAATGATTGATGATCAATGTGATTTAATATCACATTTAAAGCATGTTTAATGATTAATTTGTCTAATGATTTCATAATTGTAAGATTTTATTTGTTTATACTACGAAAGCCCCGCATTTGTTTCAGTGCGGGGCATAATTCCCTAAGAGGGAATCTTACAAACCTCTAAGGGTATTCTGTACTATTATAAATCCATACTCTTCTTCATAATCGTGTGAGCCATGTTCACCTGTGATGCATCTTTCATCTTCGCCTTCAACTTCAATAACTACATCACCATTCATTCCGCCTTTATGAAAGTCTAAATCTACGTTAATTACTCTTTCATTGTAAACTTCTTTGTTTGTTATTTTTACTGTTGCTTTCATTTTGTAAGATTTTTAATTATTAATTTCTTTTCTTATTTATACGGTAAATATATTATATTGTTTCATTTATATCTATAAATTATTAATTAAATGTCAATTTTTACCAATTTAATACCAATTATTCATTATCAACAATGAACTGTTTTCCTCTTATAAATACACGTTTATTCTTTTTGAACTTGACACCATTATAACTTAATCCATGTTGTTTTCTAAAAGATTCAATAGTTTGAAGATTTAAGACATCTCTTATATATTCAAATATTTTCACTAAATCATCATTAGTAAGTTCGCCATTATGAATACATTCTTTTAATCTTTCCTTTATTATTTCTGATCTTTCCATATGTGAAATTTATTTAATGGTTTATATAAACTAGTTATAGGGCATTTAAAGCCTTGCGCACTCCTTCATTTATAGCTTTTAAATATTCCTCTCTGGTTATTTCCTCCTTACACACAATTTTTGTATATGATTTATGATCCATATCAATATGCGTATGGTATGCGCCTAAACTTACTGTTTCGCACCAAATCCTACCCTCTGGAAATTCATCAATTCTAACAATTTTACTATATTTCCAAAAATATGTTCTCTGCCTTTTTGGGTCAAAACAATCTTGGTGTTTCCAATATGTACCTACTTTTACCATAATCCAACAATAAACGCCCTATAACAATGTATATAGCAAATTGGGGGCGTATTCCAGTTTGCTATATTTGTGCTGTTAATTTACTTTGTTGCAAGTTGAAAGGTCAGCACATTTTAACCCCCAACTTGCCATATACAAACCGTTAACAAATATATGAAATTATTTTCACTTGTGAAAATATTTGCACAAAAAAACCACCAATCAATTAAGAAAGGTGGTTTCATTAGATAAGATGAAAATTGATAGAAGGCTAATTCTTCTTTATTAAACCAAATGCTTTTTTTATAGCTAAGCCTAATTTAATACTGGCTTCAACAGCCTCAACAGTTTCTTTAGTTATTTCCTGGCTTTCAGCTTCGGTAATCTTACCATCTGCATTAGCTTTCTTATATGTTTCTATTACGTCTTTTACTTCTTTAATAAGAACATGTAAAAGCTTAATAAGCCCTAATGATAATACTGAGCTTACAATAGTAGTGATTAATAAAAATTTTTCCATTATAATCTTATATATTTAGTTTTACCATTTTCTCTAACAGCTTTTAATATCTCTTTTCTATTGCCATTTTTATTATAAGATATATGTATCCATGCCGGTTGATCATCATCACCAAACTCCCATATTAATTGATCAAAATCAAATCCTTTCGCAATATAATGAAATGCGCTTTTCATATCAGGTAAGTTTATATCTGCGGCCATACCATCACAATGTTGACTATTTCTCGCTCCTCCTATCATACCGTTTAATTTATCCGATCTAAAACCGCTATTTATATGAATAGACCCGTATATTTCTCGTAAAGGCTGCAAAATTTCTTTTACTAAATAGATAATATTGTCAATTTGATGACAATTGGGTTCATTATCTATATCATACCGGATTGCTGTTTGGCTCCTGGTAAATTCTTCTAATTTAAAATTCTTACTTAATATCATATCTTAAACATTGTAAATTGAGTTCCTTTTTTTTCAATTCTTCTTTTCCATAATGGATAGGTGGTGTAATATGTATCTAAAAATCTTATCGCTTCATTCATATAATATTGTGAAGTAGCCATATAATCATTTGCAATTCTTTCTTTATTTGCTGATTGCTTAAACATTTCCTGGGTATTATTATCAAAGTTTACTGGTCCATAATTGGTAATATATTGCTCCCCTTCCCTTGCAACTTTAGCCAGCCATAAATAAACCAATATAGGCTTTAATCCCAAATATTCTATTGTTTCACTTTCATATGTATATTCTTTTCCTTCTACAAGGTCTGTATATTTTGATTCTGCAATGTTATTCATCATATCAAGATAAAGAGATGAGCCAAGAAAATCCCTTAAATTTCTTCTTTGGATATCACGAAGAAAAGCGTTAAATCTTTCTTCATTATAATTCGGGTCAATATCCCGATATTCCCTAACATCTTCAATATTAATTAATAACCGTTCCATTAGATAAATTCTTTTTTGGTATAATCTGAACTTGCATTGGCCATATGCTATTCATAAATATTTCAGTCATTATATTCTCAACATCTTTTCTTTCTGTTTCTATCTGATTATTATAATAATCATGAGCATCAGCAAAAGAAGCTTTGTTAAACATACCATTTTCAGTAACCCCGTTAAGTATTGGCGGCTGTCTAAAAGCATGATAAATATTCAATTTCGCATCTTCATTCTGATTTTTATGTAAATTATCAATGTTATTTCTTCCAATGGATTGAAATGGTTTATATCCTCGCATTTCTTCTGTTGGATTATAACCAAATACTTTTATCCCTCCTGCATTTGCGCTTCCGGTATCTTGGCGTAAATCTTTTTTTATTTCTATAATCTCCTGCTCACCTTCAATAAATTTTGGATACATGAAAAAGCCACTCAGGGAATAATCATTTTGAATACATGATAACTTATAAATTTTACTTTCTGCTTCGAACTGCGCGTCATCTAAAACACTATCCCATTCAGGTATCGGATATATGTCTTGCCAGTCATCAATAAAATACATTATTTGGCCTTCATACTTTTCTAATCCTCCGGCGGTCTCAATCTCTGCCATTACATTTTCAGGGTTATAGGGAGAATATTCTTTTTCATCTTTTACATATCTCCTTTGCCTTGCCCAATCAGTATTTAATACTAATTTTTCTAATTTTTTATCCCATCTTAACCACTCAAACGGAACCGGGTTTATTTCTGCTATTTGACCAAAAATATTAAAATTAAAATGTAAAGCAAAACCTCCGAACATTGACCTTTGCCTGGCAATGTGTCTAAGCATATCCCATCCTGTTTGCTTGTCTTTATTAATTATGGTTTTCATACCCTCAAATCCTTCACCTCGTAAAAATGCACTTTGCGTACCAATGGCAGATTTTGTTGAGCCACTTCGAAGTGCAATATTTTTTATTTTATTGGGATAAAGATTATCCAGGTCATAAGGGATAATCCTATCACCAGGATAAAACTTATCTATACAAATACGTTCGACAAGAGTGGTCCGTTGAATAGTATTTATAGTTACTTTCTTCGGATTCTCGTCGAACGTCTTATCAGTGTTATTGGTATTACTCACAATAAATATCAATTACATTATTATTCTTAAGAATTTCAATGTAAGATAATGGCATCGGAACCCCTTCAACCATTTTCAAGGTGTGTGTACCAATTGCAGCCGTAACCGTTTTCTTTGCTTTTGGTGCTTTGGCCTTTTTGATTGATTCTTCCAATTCTGACAATTCTTTTTTAATTGGCTCTTTCAACTTACCACCATCAAATTCAATGAATTTAAGAGTTGCATAACGCTCATATGAGCTTTCTAAAACCTTGCTTATTTCTTTTGCTTCCGCCTTTGCTTTGGCCTCTGCTTCTGCTTTAGCCTTTGCTTTGGCCTCTGCTTCTGCTGCTTTTGCTTCCTGTGTTTGACTTGGTTGTGGTTGGTTCTGTGGTGCCTTCTGTGGTTGGTTTGTCTGTGACATGTTTAATAATATTTTGTTTAACTAACTTATCTAATAAATGTTGAGGAAGCCGGTTAATATCTTTTACCGGCTTTCCTTTTACTGTTATTTTATGTTCTGTAGTATACATGATAAACCTCCTATGCTGCCGGTGTATCAAGTTCTGTAATATCATAAGTGCTTGCAACTACATGCGGCGCACCCATTTCAGGGGGATCATTATCAGGTGTTTTTAATACAAATTGAATTGTCCCACCTATGTCTGCATCCCCTGGGTTTTCCTGATAATCGCTGATTCTCATTCCTACATTACGGCCATATAACAAATATTTTCCATTTGATAATGGAACAAAGGCAACTACCTTATTGTAAAGAAGTTTTTCAATATTTTCCCGTGATAACTGGCTTACATCTTGCGCTCTGATATCCAGTGTGTGATCAAATCCATTTCTTCCGGTTGCTGCTCTGAATGGTGATGAAGGTATGATATGCAATGAACCTTGTGGGGCTTCGAATTTATAACCCTGCGTCCCAGATGCCAATGTCAACGCTGTTATTTCATGTGAAGTGCCATCTTCAGTAAGGACTTGATTTTCTGAAAAATCATCAAAATTGACTAAATACACATAGTCTTTTATCCCTGCCTGGGTTTGGGTTTCACAATCAAATGCCGAACCCCTATCTATTTTACAACTCATGGCTAATCCTCCTTTAAAATAAATGATTGCTTCGTGATAACCACCGTATCACCGGATGCACACGACAAACGCGCTCGCACATACCTATCTTTCATAGGAGTAGATATATACACTTGGCTTTGTCCGTCTGTAGAAGTGACGGAAAGAACACCATTTCCGGTATATGCTGCCCACGATTGAGTCGTAGTATTACGGTATTCTAATCCCGCAAAGCTCAATGAGTCTGCAACATCGGTATGAGTAAATGTAAAAGTGAAAACCCCACTTTCAATATTTTTCAAATCATATCCAGATGAAGAAGGGATATAATTTGTATCACCTTTTATTGTATCATCAGCAAGCGGATAATCATATTTTTGTGCATTTACAGCAACAAATAAAAGTGATAAACTGAATAATAATATTAACTTTTTCATTTTATACCTCCTTTCTAAGCTGGTTCATAAAGAACGATTTCACTTGATTCACGATAATTCATATCTGATTTAAGATTTATTCTTATAAACCAAGTATCAGATGAATTCGTCACACGATCAACTCTTATACTTTCTTTATCAGGATCAACCCAACTACCTAAGAAAGCATTTGAACGGGCTTCGCTTGCATTTACTTTATAACCTAAAATATGATGCTGTGGCATACCTGTAAAATGTTGGATTTTGTTTGTTTGATACATTGTTTCCAATGATTGACCAAATACACCAACAAAATCTTTTTTCAGGTTTGTATTAGCAGTCATCATTAATTTATAATCAGTGCTATTCAATGCAAAGAAGAAGTCAGGGTCTTCAATAAATTTATTAGGCGTTGCTTGCCAGGTTGCTGCTAAGATATCAAAGAAGTTTGAAGCTGTGATATTTCCTGCAGGTGTCGGCTTAATTACATTTGCATCAGCACTGGCTCGGGTAACAAATCCATCGAAATATGCTAGAGTTGCTGTACCGCTTCCGGTGTCACCCTGGAAGAATAATTCACTCATATGCTCACCGATACCATCTTGATAAAGATCAAGAATAGCCATCATGAGGCGTTGATTAAGCTCAAGGTTTGTGAAATCACCAACACTTTGGAAAGCTTCCCATACATCTTGAAATTCTTCTGGTATGAATTCCTCGTAGACCATCATATTTTTTGGATCAATTGATCTTTCTGCATATGTGGTTGTAACAGTATCCGATGAGGGAGCCCCGGAAGTATATGTGCCAATAGGTCGAGTTGACCTACTCAGTTTAGGTAATGATTTTTTCTTTGCTATGCCTGGCAAAAAGGTACATGCTCCTTTTCTTCCAATTTCATTGCCTACGCCCATAACGGTGTATAAAGTTTCTAAAACTTCACCATTATAATTCGAATTCGATAATGTTAAGGCCATTATTTACCCTCCCGTGCTTTTTTACGTTCTTTAAATTGCGCCTTTACTTTTTCTCTTACCTTCGCTGTTACTGATAATTCAGGTTTTTTTGATTTTTGTGTCTCTTTTGGGATCACACCGCCTGAAGGAGATTTCACAAGTGCCTGAATCTTTTTATCAAACTCAGCTTTTACCTCATCAATAAGAGGGGTAATAGCTTCTACTGCTGCTGTGGCTGCTGACTCGGCTATCGCCTCAACGTCAACATCTGCGCCAGGTGATGATTCAGTCACTTCAGTTATTGAACCGCCTGCTATTGTGATCATACGACCATCAGCAAGCTCATAAGTACCATCTTCTAAAGTTTCAGCTCCAACAGGGGCAACTTCAACATCAGCGGCCAACTGTTCAGCATCAGCAAGAATATTAGTACCATTTTTTAAAGCATGAACATATGTATGCTTTTTGTTTTTAAATAAATTCATTTTTGCTTTTAATTTATTTGACAATTCTTTAGATAATTTATTGTTTGGATAGTATGCAACCAGTTTTGATGATTCTGAAATACTATCAATAAATCCTAATTTTTTAGCCTCTTCAGGTAAGAGCCAGTCTTCTTTTGCCATTAAATCTAAAATGGCCTGTTCGTCCATACCTGTCTTTTTCTTATATATACCTACCATGATCTTATCATGCTTATCTAACATTTCAGCTTGTTTTCTTAATTCACGTGAATTGCCACCCCTTCCGTCGATAGCATTATGAATAAGAAAAGGAGCTGTATTTTTTGCCTCTACCTTGTCACATCCTAATATCGCAACGGTTCCGGCACTGGCAGTATTGCCAATAAGAACACCGTAAGTTTTACCAGGATATTTACTTATGAGTTGATTTATTGTAATTCCATCATCGAGGGAACCGCCTAAAGAAGCCATATAGAATGTTACATCTTCGCCGTCAGCTTCTTTTAACATTGACTGTACGATTTGCGGTGTAATATCTTCGCCTATATCGCCGATTAAATCAAATTCCATATAATAAATTTTAATTAAAAATATTACATAGAATTTCGATAACAAAATTATGATTTATTCAATAGAGGAATTATCTATGAATATTTGTCCTTCTTTAAGGTACAGAATATCTTTCAAAGCTTCAATTGTATCTGTTGTAGTTCTGCAATTCTCAAGGCCTTTTGCTTTTCTTCTTAATATCTTTGCTGCTTCTTTGGGATCATTAATTGCTGTTTTTATAAACAGCCTTCTTTGTTCTAATTGTTTCTTATCTTTTTTCATACTATTGAATTATTAATTACACCTTCAAATTTGCTTAATCCGGTTTTAATATCGCTTACTTTAGTTATGATAGTGACATTCTTAAAAGCATTAATTAAGGCTGTTTGATCAAGAGAAGTAGCACTTTGAGCTTGTCCACCATCCTGTAAAAAGGATGATTTATGAGCAAAACTTTTGCCCCCATGACTTTCGTTTATTGCGCTAAGTGCTGATATCTCGGCAGTAGCATTTTTATTAAGAACATATGCGGCTTCTCCTTTTTCTACTTCCAAATGCGTTCCATCCGATCCATAAAGATGGGTTCCTCCATGAGCATGATCTTTACCTCCGAAAAGTGTCATCTTCCCACCTTTAGCCATCTGAGTAGGTGTATATTTTTTCGATGCAATTATACCAGATTGTGCTAATCCCAAACCTCCCACCACAACAGAAAGGGGAATGTTTGGTAATGCCTTGACAACAGCAACAGCCGTATTAATTAAAGTATCTATAATAGCTTTTCTTTTATCAGAATCAAATTGTTTTTTCTTTAATATTTCTGCTTTCTTAGCATATTCTCTTTCTATCTGTTCTTTCGCTGCTTCATTATCTCCTGCAAGTTCTAATGCTGCTGCCTTCTGTTGCTCAAGTGATGCAAACTCTTTATCATAATTCTTTTTAACTAAAGATGTAAAACTATTTGAAAAACCTGCAAAGGCTGCAAATTTATCTTTTTCGCTTGCCCCTTCAAGTTTGTTAAAAGCAACTGCTTTATTTAATAGATCCGCTTGTAATGCTGTTCGCTCATCTGCTAATGCTCCGGCTGCTTCTCCTATAGCATCAATAGAATCTAATGTCACCTGTAGAGCCTCTTGCTCTTTAGCTATTTTTGCCTGTTTATATTCCTCGTCAATTTCTGATAATCTGATAGCATGTTCTGCCTTTATCAATTCTATTTCTTCAGCTAGTAGCATTTCATTTTCAATCTTCCTTTGAAACTCTTCATTTTCAAATTCGATTTCTTTATCTCTTTTCTCTTCTAAATCACTTATATGACTTAATAGTGATTTTTTATTTAGTTCATCCAGTTTTTGTAAAGCTATTTTACGTCTTTCGACTTCATCGTCTGTATTTTTTTCATCTTGTTTATTTAATCTCTGCGCTATCGCCGCCCTCTCAGATGCTAACCTTCTTCTACCTTCAAAACTTGTTTGCTCCGCTCGGAATACTTCAGCTTCAAGCCTTGCTTCTTCGTCCAAATCTTCTTTATTAGAAGCATGCAAAGAATTTTGTATTTTCCTTATTCTTAGTCTTTCTTTAGCGATCATTAAATTTTGATCAAGTAATTGTTGTTCTTTTTCTATTGCCTGGTCAATTAATGACAATCTTTCTTCATCTGAATATTTATCTTTTTCAGCTACTTTCAAACGTAATTGAGAAATCTCTTTTCTTAATTTTGCCTCATCAACTACATTTTTTCTAACAAGTTTGTCAAGTGCTGCCTGTGCATCTGCAAGTCTTTTTGTTGCATCTGCATCAGCTCTTATCTCATCACCAAGCCTTTTAAATCCGTCTATTACTTTATCAGCATCAAAACCAGTTGCAGTTTGTAAAAGAGCTTTGCCAATATCGGCACTGGCTGATTTAAGATTTTCTTTAAATATATCCAGGTCTTTATTAGTTTTTCTGAAGATATTAGCAATTGCATTTCCTGCCAGTTTCATTGAATTCGTTATAACATCACCTAAACCGACAAAAAGATCAGCTAATCCCTTAACCCTGTTTACTAGATTTGTCTTTATAATTTCCCATAAATCTTTCACAGCCTGTTGAGGGTCTTTAAAAGCTTTCACAATCTTTTCAGCTACTTTTGTTAAAACATCAAGCAATGTTTCAAAAATAGATCGCAATACGGCAGATGCTTTATTAAATGCGTTTTGTCCTTCCTCTGATCTTCTTAAAGCTTTTGATAATGCAATAAAAGACCCGACTATTCCAGCAATTATAGCAACAATAGGATTTGCTAAAAGTGCTTTAAACGCTTGACCTATTCCTCTTAAACCATTTTGAGCTTTTCCTAGTGCCGGCGACATTTGCCCCCACGAAGCGCGTTGTTTTTCTGTTTCAGATTTATTTTTATTGATTAGTTTATTATTCTTATCAATGGTTTTGTTAATCTCAGATATTCTTTTACGACTTTCTTTCGTTGCCCCGGATAGTTTGTTTCTTTCAGCTATTAGACTTTTGTTTGCTGCTGTTAATTGATCAGTACTGCCTTTTTCACTCTGTATCTGTTTAATAAAATTAGCCCGTTCGCTTTTACCTTTTTTTAATTCTTCATTGTTTTCAGCTAATGCCTGGGAATATTGTTCCTGGGTAATAGTACCTTCTTTATAGGCATCTTTTAATGCTTTTGCTTGCTTCTCATTTTCAACTATCTGATCAGACAGCTTATTAATATTCTTAACCGCCGTATCTGTATCATATTCGATTTCAACTAATATTGTTTTATCAGCCATATTTCAATAATTTTACGTCCGTCAATGTATTACTTACAAAATCTGATATTTCATTAACAATGAAATACGCGCTATAATAATCTATATAAACAAGTTGTACCAAATCCCATCCAAGTACATCAAGTTTATTAAGGCTCATTTTACAATTAATTGCCCTTATTCGATATAGAGAATTAAATAATCCTTCAAATTCTAATTTTAAATTATTCCAATCTAAATTAGAAAATGAACTATAACCGCTATCAACTTCAATTAACCTAATATTGATAGTCTGATCTGAGATTCTCATAGTATCTTCATACATATTTATAGATACAATCTCATTTCCTGAAATCTCTGTTTGTTCACTTGCCGAAAAAGGAAAAACAATATAATCTTTTTCATCTTGCAAAGTATCATTATTAACTTCGAAATAACTACGGCCTAAATACTTAGGTACCGTTTCATCATTGTCATATCTTAACCAGTTCTTTTTAGCTAAATTTGAAAAAGTACCACTTATATCATCTGTTTCTTGTATAAATCTATCGGACCAATCTAATGAATTAAGCTTATTAATATTTGCAAACGATCTTAATTCGAAGATTCGGTCCAATGTATCAATTATATGTGTTGAATTTTCAGATATACACATAGTTTTATAGATATCTTTAAAGGTGATATCTGGCAAGTTATCCTGGACCTTAATTAAAAATCCTGAAAATGGGTTTGTATCCAAATTAGTGACATCTTTTTCAGGATGCAATGAATAAAGATAACATGCAGTCATTGTAAGATCACCACCTGAAACAGCAAACGAATAAGAAAGGGTATTATTTTCGCTCTGCAACTCTCCTGTTTCAATATCGATCTCAGTATCTTCAGAGCTTATGTTAAATTTTTGTACTTCGGTGGTCCCGGCAACTGAATCATAAGCTGAAATAGTAATTACTAAATCTGCTGATGCTTCGATAGTCCCTCTTAACCTAAATTTACTTTGCAAACCTAAAACATCAATTGTTGTACTACCAACAGTAACATATGTTGAAAAATCATCTACATTAAGATTGCTAAAATTATTACCGTCGTTTACGGTCCCGGTAATTATCTTTTGATAAGAAGTAAAAAAGAAATTCTCGTGATTAAGTGTTAATGCCAGTTTTTTTGTTGAGGTAAAAGAATAACCGATATCTGATAATCTCAAGTTTAATAATCCTGGCAGATATATACATGGCCGGGAATATTTAAGGTCGGTTAATGATGTTTTTGAAGAAATCTTTTTTTTATGATAACATATATGAGGCCACACAATAGGATGATCTATGCTTTCATTATCAACAGTATTTCTGCTAGTAGTAGTTAGATAAATGTCGTAATCATCCCATAATTTAGCTGTTAAAAGAGCATCAAGATATGCAAATACATCCGTACTCTTATCTATTATCTGAAGTTCATAACCTTTTCTTCTATTACCACCGGTTAATATTCCATAGCCATTAAAGATAATAAACTGATCAATATATTTGACTGTATAAAATTTATCGAAGCTATCATTTGAAGAATTTACGGCAAGCGGAGAATTAAATATCTCATTATTTACAGGGGTATATGGCAAAACAAATCTATTGGTGATATCAATAAACCTATCCTGAGGGTTTTCAATATCAAATGATTTTCGGGTTATTGCCGGCGTGGCGTTTCCCAGGTCTGCTTTTATACCGTTTACTTCAAGTTCCATCGGCGAATGTCAAAACTTATATTATATCTTTTATCTGAAAGCCTATAAGAATAAGTGCCTGGAATAATAGCGACATTTTCATAAGTAGAATCTTTTTTCAATCTTATAATATTCTCTGCACTCAAAAGTGAACCTATCACTTCCAGATCATTTTTGCTGACATCTTCAACATAAAGAGAAACATTTCTCTGCTCTCCGCTTATTATTGTTTTTATTTCATCCTGGTCACGTTCATTAACTACCTCACCGCTTATCCTTACTTCAGTTTCAAGATCATAAAACATATATTGATAAAATGCCCCGTTTCTACCATACCAACAAAGTAAATATTCATGATCTTCGTAATTAGGATCAGTTTCACTTTTTGGCGTTACGATTTCAAAATATATTTCTTTACTAAATGCCATTATGTAATAGATGTAATTAATGTCCAGTCTATACTTGTTGTCAATGCCCTACCTACATATTGATAATAATCACCTGTCCCATTTTCAACAAAGAAAAATTCAAAAATTGTTACAGTAGATAATATTTGCCTGGTTCTTATATGACAATTACCTGTTCTAGCTCCACTAAATGGGTCATTTGATAAAGTATTATTATTTGTTGTTACAAAATCCGTTGTATATCCAATTAAATCATTACAATTTAAACTAGCCGTTAAACTAAATGTTTGTGATCCTGAATAAAAACCAACTAATGTACCATTAATATTCATAATAGTATAAGTAACAGGATTCATCCTGAATGATCCATTATCTCTATTTTCTCCAAATAATGTCACATTAGTAAATGATATTGTCCCGGTTGATGAAAATTGAATATGCCCTATCTGACCAACAGCCAAACCACTAATTGTATAAGAACAATTTAATGTAGCTCTATTAATAAGATATGTTTCATAATTTGTGAAATCGACACTTTGTGTTGCGCCAGTTAAAGTTATTGAACCTACACGATGTTTTTTTAATACTACACTTTCTGTCAGTGCCTCTAAATGAGTTATATGAATTGCATTTGTTACAGTTGGGACTATTACCGAGTTTGTCAATGCATCAAATTCAGTTTTATTTAATTTACTCATGGCTATATAATTTTATAATCTGGACTTGCATAATCTATAGGCTCATAATCCGGTAGATTTACATAATTACCAGTAAATTTAATATATTTTGTATTTGAATTATAGCTTATTGATTTAGAAATTAGAAAAAAGAACAATCCATATAATGAATTACTTATTTGTCCTAAAACATTAGAACTTGTCAAAACACTTTTATTAATATCATATTCATTATATGTCAATGCAACAAATGAGGCAGAACCATTACTATCAGAATGACTTAGAATAACACCCGAATCATAACCTTTATAAATATTCGGATAATCAAAATCATTAATAAATTCTTCAACATCCATTTGCTCCCATGCAAAAACTATAATTATCGGGTCTTCCATTGATACCCATGAACCGGTGGAACCTTCCGATACTTCCCGATATCTAACATCAAACTTAATTCTTCCATCTGTTAATGGCTCGCTGATTAATGTAAAAGCTTGCCTGTTTTTATCATTTGCAATAGATACATCAATAGTTATATTTCCTGCCGGGTCGCCATCATCTTTAAGACTGAAAGGAATAACTTTTCTATTTACATTTTCCTCCCCTACCAGTTCCACTTCTACATAATAATTCTGAAGATAATTAATATATCCTGAACTAGCTGCTTCAATAAATTTTGAATCCATTGTGATTGTTGTGGCTGTTATAGCTGTTATCTCACCTGAAAGATCATACGTATATTCGCCACTATCTCCTGGGGCATATAAGTAAAAGAAATCACCAACAGATAACTCAGTAGTTAAATCAGTTCCGATGGTCACTTCTATATTATCATCAAGCCCGGAACCAACAGAAGTAATGGCCAAATCTTCCCTTTTAAATACATATTCAACAGGCCTAAAACCTGGGAATATATTTTTTGTCACTCCGCTTTCCGTTGTTACCGGATTTGTAATTAAAGTCAAACTCATATTCCTAATTTTAATTTGACATCATTTACCGCCTCATCAGCAATCTTATCATACATATCTTTTTTATTATCTTCAATTATTCTATCAATATCAACCCCCTCAATTTCTCCCCTATAAATACGGGTACCTTTTTCACTTATTCCTTTACCAATCATATAAGCCACTTGATTTGGAGTAAGCTCACGACCATTAATATTCATGGTTATTCCGTTTCGCTCAACATATTCCCTTATCACATTTACCGGAGGGAATTTACCAGGTGGTCGACCATAAATTAAATATTTAATATAATCATAACCTATCAATTGAACTTTATTACCATCAACATTAACCTCAAATTCCTGGGACTTGCCTGTATCAGATAATCCTTTGCTTTGTATTTCATCGGCAATGGCCTGGCCTATATTTCTAAGCGTATCTTGTATGACAGTTTCTATGCTCATGTTGAATAATCTGCACTATATAATGTTGAATCCGCACTTACTAGCGTTGTATCTGCTTTTATTCCTAAAGTAGCAATAGTCTCATAATTCAGATGTTTCTTTGTTGTGGGTACCCTGTTTTTTAAAATAAGCTGAAAAGTCATACTTTCCTGAACTTTGATAGGGGCATCTTCTGAACAAAATAAAGGAACATCATAAAATTTATATGTCTCGTCGTAAAACAATATCAATGCTTTCCATCCGTATATACTTTCTTTAATGGATTCTATTTCTTCAATGGTATCAATTGTCAGTTCCCACCTATTGAACTTTAGTTCATAATCAAACAGAATCTTATTATTGTTTCCTATAATAATATCAAATGAAAAATCTATCTCTTTGCAATTATCAATTTCTATCGTTTCCCCTGATGTAGTTAAAGCACTTATCTTATTCAAATCTGATAAGTCATGATAGTAGAATGTCAATCCATTATCTTCATATAACCATATTTTATTTACTCCTGCCTGCATTATGCCGATTTGTGATAATCATAAATGTGTTCATCATATTCTTTTTTAAAATCATTGTGTCTTTCTTCTTGTCTTATTACCGAACCACTTAAACCAGTTATAGCAGTAGTAAGCTTATTAACTGATTTTGTCAATTCTCTATTAGTATCATCCTGTTGCTTAATATACCTGACAAGAAAAAACCCTATTACTACAAGTAATAAGGAAATAGTACCGCCTATAATTTTATAAAATAATGGATCATTCATGCTATTCCTCCCTTAAATAAATACCAAATGTTTGAGTGCTTAATGTATATGAACTACCTCCTTTTGCTCTTATCTGAATCTTATCACCATCTTTTAGCCATAATGGCATAATTGTACAAGTAGGGCCAGGATAATAAACGCCTGCTGTCGTTGTTCGTGATGTTTTTGTTAAATGCCTGATTTCTCGATAATCATCACCTGTGCTTTTGATAAATATTCCAGTATAAACAGTTTTTGAAACAGCATCAGAAGCACTTTGACTTGTATATGATATATTAAATTCAACAGAATCTCTTAAATCTGTGACATCCTGATCATATTGTAAAGTATCACCATCAAATAAAAATCCTTCTGTATCAAAATTAGTAAATTTATTAGCTGATCCTGCACCTAGAAATGTCCATGCAGTAGTTACGCTCGTTTGTATTGTCGAATCTGGATCAAGATATGCGGCTGCCTCATATCTATTACGACTTGCATGTCCATCAATAAATAAATTTTTAAATATATGAACAGTAGTATCTTCAGTTATTTTTATAACAGTATCAGTATCATATAATATATATAATTGTAAGCTATCTATCTTTAATTGAACATCGTTTTGTGTCAATCCTCCAAATACTTCTATCGGCCTATCTCCGCTCTGATCATTTTCAATGTAATAATTGTTATTCATAAAATTATATGTTAATCCATATTCGCTCGGATCAACTGTATTTATAGTTACATAAGGATTTATCCCAGAAAAATCTAATTCAAATAATGCCTCATTATCCGAAAGAAGAATAAAGATATTATTATCAACATCATACTGAAGTTTATAAGAACCATCAACATAATTACTTCCAATACCATATGCAATTTCATTATCACTTAATGTAATTCTTTCACTTATACCACCACCTGCAATACCACCAAGTTGCACCGAGTCTTCAACTCCATTTACTAAAACATAAAACATTATGCTATCACAATTTATATCAAGACAACGCCATCCAGTAATAGTATCACGCTCAACACCTGTCTTATAAGGAATTAATCCCTCGGTAAACTTGTAATATTTTTTTGTCAATGTCCATTGCCCGAAAGCCGAAAAGCTCAAGGCAATTGTTAATAAAATTGTTAATAAACGTGTTTTCATATTTATAATTTTAAACGGCTCCGCCGTCGTTAATTGTCCAGTTATCGTTATTTATTATGCTTGTTCTTGCTGCCTCTGCCGCTCCACCGCTTGTATACTTAGCTAAATTTGCATCAAACGTCAATCCAGAATATAATATCAATCCATCCCAATAAATTAAAGCAGCATCATATACGGAAGTCGAAATATTTACGTTTGTTGCGAAATTACCCATATTAGTAACATTACTTACATTCCAATTCGAAACATCTAACGCTGTTAAAGAGTTACAATTATAAAACATATATTGCATGTTAGTAACGTTACTAACATTCCAATTCGAAACATCTAACGCTGTTAAAGAGTTACAATTGTTAAACATATATTGCATGTTAGTAACGTTACTAACATTCCAATTCGAAACATCTAAAGTGGTTAAAGATGTGCAATTGTAAAACATAGTATCCATATGTGTAACACTGCTTACATCCCAATTGGCTACATCTAAAGTGGTTAAAGAAGTACAGTATCTAAACATACCAGCCATATATGTAACGTTGCTTACATCCCAATTGGCCACATCTAATGTTGTTAAAGATGTGCAATTGTAAAACATACTACCCATATCAGTAACATTACTTACATTCCAATTCGAAACATCTAACGCTGTTAAAGAGTTACAATTATAAAACATATATTGCATGTTAGTAACGTTAGTAACATCCCAATTGGCTACATTTAACGCTGTTAAAGATGTACAATTGTTAAACATACTACCCATGTTAGTAACGTTACTAACATTCCAATTCGAAACATCTAAAGTGGTTAAAGAGTTACAATTGTAAAACATAGTACCCATGTTAGTAACGTTACTAACATTCCAATTCGAAACATCTAACGCTGTTAAAGAGTTACAATTATAAAACATATATTGCATGTTAGTAACGTTACTAACATTCCAATTCGAAACATCTAAAGTGGTTAAAGATGTGCATCCGACAAACATACTACCCATATCAGTAACATTACTTAAAAAAGAACCAGTTGTATCATCAACAGATGATAAATTACTACAACCATAAAAAGCTTTTTGTAAATTAGTAAATCCAACATTTCCCCACTGTATTATTTTATCCAAATATGATTTTACTGAACCGTTATTTATATAAAAAGCTTCACATGTTCCTGATATACTAATTTGATAAGTTCCAGCTGAATAATTATGCGTTGCATCAGCATCGTTATATGCAGTTACTATTGATGTAGAACTGCCATCTCCCCAGTCTACCTCAAAATTATAATTAAACCCAGTTCTTAACGGTAAAGTGAAATTACCATTTGGCACAGTCCACTCAGTTATAAATGAATTTGGGTTTATTCCTCCCCTATGTGAGTTGATAAAAATCATTTTCTTTTTATCTGGTTTTAATAATAATGGCGCTTTATCCATCATTATATTGTTTCAGTCCATCCGCTATCTAAATCAGGTATAGCAGTTGGATTATTTTCTATAAAATCTTTTATCTGATCTGCATTATCTGCATTATCATTCATGGCATCCGCAACAGTGTCCATGCTTAAGCTAAGAGTTTCCTCAACTGTATTTAATGGAATTCCTTGCGCGCGTTTATTTAAAATCTTAAGATATCGCTGTTGTTTTCCAACCCTTCCTTTATCTTCCGGTAAAAGAATGTTATTAACATATGCCTCCATAGCATCAACAGCATCGTTTAATTCAGCATTTGTCTTTCTGCTAAGATCATATGTTACCTGATAAGTTAATAAATCCGGGTAAGTAGGATGAGGATTATCAACCATGCTTTTTAATATATCAAGTGTCTGCACCCTTGAATCATAAGGAGGTTCCGAGTTTGTGTAATGCTCCCCATAAACTTTAAGATCAGGATCAAGTCCCTGAATAGGTAAATTATCAGTTTCAACTATATAATTATAATTAATTATCCTGTCTTCTGATATCGAAAAAACAACGCATTTTAATAACATAATTTTATAAATTAAATTTCCAATTTCTTGCTAATACTGGTTTATCTGGTTTTTCATCCCATTCAAATGACGGTAAAACACCATTATTAATTAATTCTTCTTCTCTCCTGTCTCTTTCATCCCTGCATTTTGCTTGCCAATCACCCATAGAAAGCATATAGTTAAATCGGGCATTATCTTGTGTGTTCCAAGTATCTTTATTTTTTACTAATGATAATCTTAAAATCTGGGCAAGATGTTTTGTCTCTTCATAAGCCGGATAATTATTATCTAAATGCTCACCTAATGAATTATTAAGATTTGCAATAATCTCATCATTTGTCAACTGCTCCAATCTATATAACTTGTAAGCCTCTCCTATATGACCTGTCTCTATAAAATCATATCCATCAATTATTAACCTATGAGTTAACCGATCATAAGGCGGCGGATTATCTATGATATGATAAAATTTAATATTGTCTGATAATCCCTCAATAATACCATTATCATGACGTGGATAATTGACGATATCCAAAGTTTCTTTATCTTCTAATATTTCCCTTCTTAAAACTTTCATAAATTTCTATAACCTATTAAATAAACAATCGCTTCTTGTCCTGGGGTTGAAGCACCAATTTGATCAATATCAAATGTTATCCTTGCATTTGCTGCCAGTTGATCATCTGTTATTGTCGGTTGTGTTGATGCAGTTTCGCTGCTTACTTCATTTACTTCAATAACTATCTTATTACCTAAGATAGAAACACCCGCCTCATTTATATCAATTATTATATTAGAACCCACCGGGGCAACGCTTACCGTTGCATAAACATCCAATAAAGTAAAACTATAAGGAATATCGAAATATGCAACCCCTGTGCCTGTCTCAAGATCAATTTCAAAATTGGATATTGCTATTGCAATCGGTTCCTGTAAATATACTTCAGCATCTTGACTATTCAATTGCTCGGAGTTATCTACTACGCCATTATTATCAGTATCATAAACAGATTTAAGCATGTCACCACTACCTGAGGCAGAGACAGGAACCCGCCTCATCGTAACATTTATTGAATGTCTTACTATTTCAACATTTATATTGCTCATGATATTCTTTTTGTCACATCGTCGGTCACTTCTGCATTTCCTTTTGTTGTACTGCTTACATTTCCTGATCCATCAACAAACTGTATGTCAAATTTATAATTTCCTATTGGTATTGCCCTTGTCTCTGTTGCTGATGCTGTTAATTCTGTCAATCCTGCTGCTCCATCAACGTGAGTATCTTGATCTATCTGTAATACTGCATTATCATCACTAGACGTTTTATCTTCATATCTTTTTAGGGTAAAAAATACCGTACCCCCAACAAGAGAAAAAGCGTCACCATTCTCATCAGTAAACGCCAAACTAAGTGTTAATGTATCTCCCTGTATGATAATCAGATCATCCATTACTTGAAAAATAATAATTTAAAATTCACTGTATCTTTGAAAGTAGCATGTTTATAAAATCTGATAGCCGGATTTACAAAAGGGAAATTTGTCCCGTAATATGATTTTGTCTCAATAGGTGTCCCGTTAATTGTATCAAGATTTGCAGCTCGTACAAATGTATCAGGATATCCGGTCAATGCATCAAAAGTATAAACATGTGTAAGCGTGTTTAATTCCCAGTTTGAACCACCAATTGAAAATATAACAGAATCGCATGTATCAGATTCTATGGTCAAGCTCCAATCTAATCCGGCCACATTGTAATTTGAAAATTGATAGATAGAATCACTTGCCACTTGTCCGGCACTATCAACAGCTAAACTAAGTTTTTGACTGTACGTTAATGTAGTTATTAACAGCGTTATTAACAATAATAATTTTTTCATATTTTATATATTTAAAATTGCTATGTAATTAATTGCTCCTGCATCAATGCAGTTAAGAGTAAATCCATTTGCATCCTGAGCCGTAATTTCAAAACCTACCGATCCTGAAAAATCGAATACCTGTAAACTATAAGCAGCCGAGGAAAAAGCCGAGGAAAAAGAAATGACATTTGATCCGGCGGTTACTGCGACATTGCCTTCAGCTCTTATTAAGTCATAAAGCTCTGTAAAATTCTCATTTATTTTTATAAATAACGGTCTTAGATCATCACCCGTACCATCGTTCGCAACCGAACCTACATTAATTATTTGTTGCGCCATAATTATAATTTTTTGTTAACACCAGTTTATTAACAATTGTTCATTAGCCAACATCTCACCCCTTACACCTATTAATCCGGTTGCAAAAGTATTAAACACTCTTTGAACAGTAAATTTAGGGTTAGAGTTATTTACTATTTTTACCTCATCTAATTGAAAGATTCTTATAAAAACACGATTGGCAATATCTTCCATTTCCTGACATATTATTTCGCGTTCTAAATCTGTTCTGTGGGGATCATTATCATGAGAAAGAAAATATATTCTTATCCTTGCTTCCGATTGAAGCTTTGCATTTTTCATTATCTCATTATTCTTTGGTAATTCATTATCAAGAATAATAAGTGGATAATTATATTTTTTTACCTGGGAAGAGGTGACGGCTGCTTTAAAATATGAAGATAATCTATAAGTACAATCCGGCTCAATGTCCTTAACGATTGTTTGTATATCAGTGATTAAACTCATTTCTTCTTAGACATTAATTTGCTAAATTTTATTTCAAAGTTAGATTTTTCCAAATTATAAAGCAATAATTTTGTACTTAAAATATCATTTTGTTTCATTACCTCATCGAAAGGAAGGTTTAGAATCTCAGATAATGTAATGATTTCAGCGTAATTTGAATATTTGTTTAGATTGTCTATCCCTGCTTGCTTTTTAATAGTAACATTTTCATCCGGTATATTATTTTTGAGAAAAAGCTCGTTCCGGTATTGTTGCCATTCATAAAATTCTGAAAAAAAAAATTGCCCACTGCCATGACATCCTTATAGTTTTGATCATACAGAATATTCATAAAATAAGTGACTTTTGATATGTCAGGATTATTGACAAAAGCAACTGCAACAATAAAGACAAGCATGTCATATCCTTCATATTTTGATGTTTCTATCTGAAACCTTTGTCCGATAGTTTCTATTTTATAGCTGTTGACATGTTTATTTAATAAGAATTTAGGGACTGGAATATCTCCGATATTTTCAATATCTCCAATTAACTCCAATACTTGTGGTGATATTTTTGTGGTATAGATAATCTCATATTTGCATTTAGTGGACCATTCAAGATACTTTATCTTATCCATATTTTCAATCCTGGTCACTTCGATGAATTCTCTTGCTGTTAATTCATCTATTGATTTTATCTGATATTTTTTACCGTTTATTGTTATTGGGATCATGATTTGCACTTGCTAATAAATAACCAATGATAAAAAGTAATAATAAAGTAATTAATGATCTTAGATATATATTAACATTAAAAGACCATTGCCATGTTATAAACACATTAGACAAATAACTAAAAAATAATATCCAAAATATACCAAGCAATAATTTAATATATTTCATTTTATAATTTTTAATTCTTTAAAATCTTGCTTTGCGCTGAACTGTTCAAATTCTTCCTTACTCATTTCAATAATGTTAAGGATAACAGGATTGTAATGTTTGTTCAATGATAATATTGTTTTGATTGCAATATCATGATTGATATATCCGCCTTCTGTTCTAAGGCATATATTTGAAAATACTTCTTTTTGTGTGATCTTGCTTAATGCAATGTAGGGTAGATAAAAATATCTGTTCCTTTCTGTTCCTTTTGGCGGGACTGTTGTTCTATCTTTATTTGGTTGATTTATCATTTTATTGTTCATTTAAAAGTTTATTATAATAATCTGCTTTTTCGTAATCTTCTATTGATACATAATATTCCATTGATAATTTATAATTAACTAATGTAATATTTACTTGATCGATAAAGAATAAATATTTACGTATTTTTTCAATATTTACAACCCTATATCCACCATTTAATAATTCAGAAACAAGATCATAAGTATGTTTTTCTTTTTTAGCTGAAACTATAAGTTTATCATCACGCTGACAAACCATACAATATTTTATTTTCATAATGTTAATATTTTATCGATTTTATTGATTTTCATTTTTGTTTTGTCGGGACATCATTAAATAATTTTCAATTTTAAAGCAATGATTTTAATACTTTGATAATTTCATTTATATGACTGATATCAATATCAAGTCTCACAACTTTATCTATTCGCTCTTTACCAGGTTGAAAATTTTTCCTTATATGTTCCTGCTGCTGACGTTTAGTTATCACTAAATTTTCATGATAAGCCAATTCTTTTTTTAGCCTTTTTCTTAATGTTAGTCTTTTAATCATCTTATCAAATTTAAGGGTTAATAATTCTTTTATAAAATCTTAATGCATATCTGCAAGCATCAATGATGTGATTAAATTCATCAATTGGTTCATTCAATGGTTTATTAGTTTTTTTATCAATTGCCCATGCATAGTTGTCAAATTCATTCTGTGCATCCTTTGAATCTTCATGTACAAATATCTTATATTCTTTCATCCGGTCTATACCGTCAATGATTGAACCTTCACCTTTTGTTGCACCATGAACTTGCATACCGGCCATTAATAACTCATACTTTTTATCTTTCCGTGCGCTATCAACCACAACAATTTTATTATCGGGATTCACTTCTCTTAACAGTTCGATCAATTTACTGTTTAATATTTGTGGGGTGTATAAATGTTGTTTGATATAAATTTCGTGATCTGTTTCTGATATGTTTAGTTCCACCAATGTTGTGGGATCATTACCACCCCAGTCAATTGCAAATATCTGGTAAAGTTTTTTTAATGGCAGATCAATATATTTATTTGTGTATGGAAAAATTAATCCTTCAGGGGATGCACGTAATCCCAAGCCGTACACTTCCCACTTGTTCAAATCGGCTGTTCCATTGCGTATATTTTCTTCTGTGGGTTCATAGCTTAATATTTTTTTTACCTGTTGTTCCGGTGCGAATGGATTATCTAAGAACGTTGTTTTCAAATATGTAACATCTGGTCTTTTGCATACATTGTCATAAATCCAGTGGTCACCATATTTGGGGTTATAATCCCCCCACCAAAATAGTGAGCATCTCATTTCTTGCTGATCAAAAATGTGTTTAGATATATTAATCATCTCATTGAAGTAAGCAAAATCACAGCCCATTCCCTCAAAGCTGCTTACCTTATCAGCCCCGATCAGGTTTATTCTATTTGAAAATAGCTTAAAGGATTTTACTTCCTGGACATCTTCAAAAGGTGATACTATTCCGAAATCGGGAAGTCTTTTATTGAAATCGTTGTGTAATGTTGTTTTGAAAGAAGAATATGTTTCACGAATTATGTTAATAACTTTGTTAGTAACCTTACGAGTACATAGATATACAATAAAATCTAAGGATGACCATGTCTTTCTTGATCTTGATCCACCTTCTAAAACTGATCCCCTCTTTCCACTGTTGTAAGCATTTACAAGGTGCGAAAAGTTTTTAGGAATTTTCCGTGCCATTTATTTCTTCATCTTTTGGGAAAAGTTCGTCTACTGATTTACGTTGCTCTTGTATAATTTGCGTGTTAATAGTTCTGTCAGTCCATCCGTGATTAGATTTAAGGTTCATTATTGAACTTGCTTCTTTGATGTTTCCGTTTTTACCGTTATAATAACAATTTGATTCTAATTTAGTTATCAATAAGTTATGTTTTTTCTTTAATGAAGGAAAACGATTAACCAAGTTTGTGAATATTTCCTTGTACAAACCAAGTTCTGAAGCTATCTCACCTATAAAGTCATATTTAAAACCTTGTTCTTTTTTTATAGGCATGCCACCGGATACTGGTATTTGTTGATATGACTTTTCATTTGCCATTTCAATAGCTTTGTTAAACAATTCTATTGACTTTCTGAATGTCCACTTTTCAGCGTTTTTGTTTCCGAACGGTGCGCCGGCTCTTTTTTGATTTTTCATGTTTCAGATAATTATAAAGTTCATTCATAATAAAATCATGCTGTTCCTGTGAACAATTACTGTAATTGTAAATACTGTATCATAAAATGATATTGTTAACATCTTATCTAATTTTTGATAGTAATATTATTAAGAAGTTTTTCAGCTTCTATCTTTGTGATTTTTCGAATAGCTTTTTTACTAATCAAAGAAAATGTTGTTTTTATGTTTGTTTTTACTTCCATCTTTCAATTAAAATTATCCACACTATCGTAGTGGTCAACGGTGATTCTGTGATTAACTGCTCAAATGAGGTTGGTGGATGAACAACCCTGGGAGGTCAGAATTAACCCGTCTGATAGGCATCACAACTTCAAACTGTTTCACAGGACAGTTTTTTTAATCCTCCCATACTATATTTTATTCAAAGAACTATACAAAAATAGTCAATAAAATGATATTAGTCAATATCATAATGCGGTTTGAATTTTACAACTGTTTGTTCTGGTAATCTGATCGTACATGTAGGCAAGTTACATTGCTTTTCTTTTCTTGTTTTAACTTGGAAGGTGCCAAACCCACGTAACTGAACGTCAAAACGTTTTTTATTTAGCTTTATTATTGTTCCCATAACAATATTTAATGCCTTTTCAGCATCTTTTCTTTGCATATCCATTTCTATGCGTAAAGCTTCAACTAAATGTTGTTTTGTTGCTGTTTTTTTCATCTTTCTAAAATTTATATGTTTGTTTAAGATTTCCTATAAATGTTCCTTTTTTAGAAGAATCATGAATTAATACACTTCTGTTTTTTTCAAATGCTTTTTGTCTAGTATTTTCATTACCTGTATATGTTGCAATATGTGTTGCCATATTAATAATTGGAGATTGTTTTTCATTGTGAAAATATCTCATATGTATTTGATGTAATTCATTTTTTGTCATTTTTCGATATATTTTAATTAATAATTATTTTTTATTACCTCGAAGTTTTAAAGTATCTTTTAATACCTTTACTCTCATACTATCACATGAATTATTTAAACAATCATATTCTTTTTTAATATTTCTATGCTTAAATAAATCAGGAACAAAAACGATACTTACCATCAGTAAATATAAAGCGGCAAGTATTATTAATAATCCGCAAAATCTTTTCATATCCTTATTTTATGTTGTTATTTTTCTATTTGTTTCATGGTTTAGAAATTTTACTTTCCAGCCATTCTACATATTCCGGTTTGTAAATTTTAACTTCTTTCCATCGCTGATCAATAACAATATTTGTTTTTTCTAATACTATGCAATCCTTAAGATTATTATCATTATCATATCTAATCATGGATATTATCTCTCCTTTAGTATTTTCCTGTAATACTTCCCAATATAAAGGTTCGTTCATCTGATCAACTTCTATTTCATCAAAAGCTGATAATCCGGTTTCTGATTTGAATTGTATTTGTATTTCTTTCATGGTTTATCTATTTAACATAATACTAATTATATGACATCATTTATAATCCGTTTTACTTTTTTAAATATCCCTTTTTTCTATACTCATTTATTTCTTTTTCAGGATAAACACCAATGCTGTCAAATAGCTTTTCTAATTCATGATAATATTCATTATCGAGACAAAATTTCACTTTCTTAGCTATCGATATATATATCTTTCTTTTGTGAGTTTCAAAGATATCTAAATCTTCATTCACCTTACCAAGTATTTTATCCTGATCTATCTCATCAATAATTTTCTTGATAAATTCCGGGACCTCTTTTTTCTTTGATTTATTAACGCAAAAAGCGATAAGTTCCAAAGTATCTGTTATCATATCTTCTTTTGTTGATATACCGAATTCAACATAATCATTTATGATGCCTTCAATAAATATGATAACATCTTCATTTGATTTAATGTCTTGTAGTTTCATAATTTTATAATATTTCTTTTTCCGATAATCCAAAAAACATTTTTATCTGTGCTTTAATTATTGGATGCCAACATTTTTTATTTAATATTTTTTTAGAATAAGGCATTAATTTTATTTTAATATCACCCCAACAATTACCATCATCTTCAATTATATCTGAATATTCAGGAAGTAATTGAGAATAATATTTTCTGTAAAATGGTAATTTTTTCGTAATTATAAATTTACATATTATTTCATAATAAAATGAAAAGATATACTCTCCTGCTTCGATAGACCCTCCTGCTTTGATATACCCTCCTGCTTCGATAGACCCTCCTGCTTCGATAGACCATCCTGCTTCGATAGACCCTACTGCTTTTATATACCCTCCTGCTTTGATATACTCTCCTGCTTTGATAGACCATCCTGCTTTGATAGACCATCCTGCTTCGATAGACCCTACTGATAGGATAGACCCTCCTGCTTTGATAGACCCTACTGCTTTTATATACCCTCCTGCTTTGATAGACCATCCTGCTTCGATATACTCTCCTGCTTCGATAGACCCTCCTGCTTCGATAGACCCTCCTGCTTCGATAGACCCTACTGCTTCGATAGACCCTACTGATAGGATAGACCCTTTTATAGAAATATCTATATTTAAAACTAAATTGTTTTTAATTATTAAATTTTCATCTTTATCTAATAATTTAATTAATTCTTCTTTTGTATTAATTATTGTTTTCATAGCTTATTATTTAGTGTTAAAATATTTCCTTTTCTTCATCCTCATAATCTACCAAGTAAGGAACTGCACTTTTATCAACCCTTAATCCAAACTTATTAATATCTTTGTCCCTAAAATCTCTGGGTGAAATTATACTCATTTCTTTATCCATTTTATTTTTTTCTATGACAATAGATGATTCAACTTTATTCTGAATTTCAGTACCTAAATGACCTCTTGGCTTTTCCTCGTCACCTTTTTTTAATGGGTTAATATGCAAGGCAAGGCAAATATGACAATCAGTAATATCATTCCATTTCATCAGTAAATTAATTAAATCTGTCACTTCTTCAAGATCATTAAAGTTTTTTATTATATCTCTCACCCCGTCAATTATTACCAACCCTAAATTTTTTGTTGTTTCAATTTTATGCTCTATAATTTTTATGCGATCTTCAGTATTGTATTTTTTTATTGAATATAATTCAAAATTATCAGGATGTTTATCTATGTTTAATATTCTTGTAATTCTATAAGGTATCATTGCGGCATAATATTTTGTTTGTTCAGTATCAAACCATAAATGATTCATTCCGTGTGTATACCCCCTAAGTCTATCACCAATTATCGTATTTCCAATAGCAGAAGCCATTAATATTGATAAATAAAATGTTTTTCTACTTTTCTGCTTTCCAAATACACCGCTTAAACCTCCTCTTGTTAAATAATTATATTCATTGACACCATCAACATATTTTATTAATGGTTCTGGTTTGTCGTATTTGTCCCCATACCTAATTGCAGATTCTTTTAAAATCTGGTAAATATCTTGCTCAATTACATTATTTTCAATATTAACCTTTAACTGCATCGTAGTAATTTTTAAATAATTCGTATGTTTCCGGCGTTTTATTATTATCAAATTCGTAATTCATAAGCATAAGATCAATTGTTTTAATTTCATCAGCTTTAAAATGATCAAATTTACTTCTATGTTTAGCTATAAAAATCAATGTTTCTGTTCTTATTGACTTAATCCATTTTTGAGAATATCCGTATAATATCAATAATAAAACATATTTCTGCAATTCGCATTCTATATCAATCTTTTTATTATTAGTTTTCCACGCCATTAATCCGTCTATTTCATTATTTTGATTATTAACAGTATCAACTATCTCAGATAATAATTTAATAGCGTAATTCTTTTTAGGTTCAGATTTAATCGACTTAATAATGTCTGTTAATTTGTTTATCTTTTCTTGCATAATTATTTATTTGATCTATTAAACCATGTATTTAATCTCCTGGATGTATCCCAAGTTTTCTCTAATTCTTTTCTCATTTTATCTTTTTTTTCAGTTGGCTCACTCCAATATAAATAAAAATCTTTTAATAATTTATCCTCATACTTTCCTTTAAATTCCCTAACTTCATCTTTAAATTTATTTTGTTTATTTAATATATCTTTATCCTTATCCTTATCCTTATCCTTATCGGGTTTTTTGGGTTTATTTGGGTTTCCAAATAACCCATTGGGTTTTTTGGGTTTATTTGGCCTACCTCCTTTCTTTCCGTTTATTTTATTTCTTTCACATATCATCTCCCATTTTTTCAAATCTCGTTTCAATTGTTGTTTTATTGGTATAAACGCCATGTTAATAAGCTTATCATTTAATTCAGGGTTCTGATCATTAACATATCTAAATAAATGTTTAACTAATTTTCCGGCTTGTTCATCAGATAAATTTTCAAATATTTCAATCCATTCAACGTATATATTAACAATTTTTTTACCCTCTGCCATTGTTTTTACATGTTAATTTTTAAAAGAAAAAAATTTAATCATTAAATCCCATACTTTTAACAGTCAACAGATCGTTAGGGGTAAAATTGTTATATTTCATTTTTTGACTCCATGCCTGTCTTGTTATTCCTATTTTATCAGCAATCTGTTGACCGTTTATATTTTCTCTGTGCATCCAGATTAATATTTTTTCAGATGTTTTATATATATTCATTTACGTGTTAATTTATTTCCTCTAAAGTAGGGGGGCTAACCACGCTCCCCTTGTAAGCCATGAATAAAAACCTTAATACTACTAACTAAACCTTATTATGAAAACGCTAATTTAATGTTTTTATTGTCGCTTGTCAAGTATTGCATCAATTTTTACTATTATTATGTCAATTATTACTATATGAAATTTATTTAATGGTTTATATAAACTAGTTATAATGCATTAGCCAGCCCCGAAAATCAAATACAGTATAGCGGCTATCAACATTCCGAATATTATCAACGTTTGTGTTGTTGTTAAATCACTTTCGGGGCTTTCCCACTCTTCTTCGTGGCAATCCCAACGCACACTGTTATTTCGCTGTTCCGCCTCAATTCTTTCTTGTCGTTCAATTGCTTCAATATCTTGTGTTCTGAAAACTCTCATGCCATCACGCTCGTAGCATGTTTTACCTTCGTGGCTCGTAACATTCCATCCCATATTACTTAAGTTTTGCCATTCCTTAATAACGCATTATCACAAAGTATATAAGCCATTGTTAGTAGCTTTTATCAAGGTCAGTGGTTAATATTTACATTTGTTTTTCAATTTAAGTTATCGTTCAACGGCTCATATACAAACCGTTATATTTTACAAATTTTTATCCATACTTGCTCAGTATCTTCACCATATTTACGAGATCTGACCTGTATATCTGATAATGTTTCATTGTCTTCCAGGTCGATTATTATACAATTCTTATTGTTGGTTAGTTTCATTATTACTTTTTTTATGTATCTCTATAATATTTCGCATAAGTCGTCATTTAGTGTAATCTTCGTTGAGCTTCTAAATAACCTTCTAGAAAGAAAGCCGAAGCATCAGCAGTATTTATTATATTTTCTTCCTCTTCTACAGCAAAAACAGCGTAATCACATTGCATGCTTAGCACTTCTGCTTCCTCCATTTCCATATCAGGAAGTAACGAACATTCGCACAATACCATTGTTACGGGGTTTGGGTAATCATCTAATTTAAGTGTAACTTTTGCCTCGCATGGTGTTTTATGATGAGAGCAAATACTAATAATTACTCGTAGTAATTTTTCTAAGTCTAATTCTTTTGTTTTGCAATATTTAACTTCTAATTCCATTACACAATATTTTAAAGTTATTAAACACTTTTAAAGTAGCTGCAATTAATTGAAAGAAAAGGGAGGGGGTAAAGAAATATCCCCGATCCCTAATTAACAACTTAAAAACATACGAAAAAGAACATTGTGTTTAGTTTCTACTTTCATCTTATTTAATTTTAATATATTTTTCAAGTTCGTTAAGTCTGCAATACTCAAGGAAGTTATGACAAAGCATTAATACTTCACCATACATTCCAGGATAAGGAAAAAACTCAGGCCTGTTAATGTTAAAATTATAAGGTCTTACAGAATTATACTGGATATGGGTGTATTTAAAAATATGAAGATTCAAACCCATACAATATAATTTCCATTGCACAGAATTTTCATAGAAATCAACACCATAATACCGACTTCCCGTTTTAATCTCTTCACCCATCAAACCACTCACCCGATCAATAGCACAACTAACCAGAAAGCAATCTAAATTAAATGTAAACCTTACTTCATTCATAAAGGCTTTACTTTCATTTCGTAATTCATGCAGCTGTTCTACTTCCTTATCAAATAGCTTCAATTCACCCTTTTCAGGGTTTCCGGTTTCAAGATAATGATGCACTAATGTACCAAATTGCATCTTATCAGTGGGTTTAAAAATACCTTTTATCTGATCATGAAATTCATTAATATCCTTTTCAAATTCACCATCCCTGATTAACCGGTATGATTCCAATAAACTAGGCTTTATCTTGTACATCTTCAAAAAGTTTAGATTCTTTATTATAAATAATCCCAACAGATTCACAACGATCTTGCAAAATCCTGAAGCATTGCACCTGGATTCCCTTGTCTTTTTCTTCAGAAAGAAGTTTTATTTCTTCATTGGCCATATCAACCGTTCCAATTTCTTCAACTTTCTTACGATACCCATTTATTAATTCTAATATTTCAGCCTGATTCTTACTTAATGCGTTCATTGTTTCCAATGTGCGATTAATAATATCAGTGTAAAATGTTGTAAATTCTGATGAATCAACAGAAGGAATATTTATTGCTCCAATATTCGCACAGTCTTTACCGATATGCCTATCACGTGGCGTGAAGTCAATTGATCTTTTATTATTAGCAGATTCTACATAACCAATTAAATCCATGCTTTGACGTAAAAGATCATAACTTCCGCCGGTTACTTTAGGAATAAATTTAACGTCGTCACCTTCCTTTTGTTCGGTGTGATGAGCTATGAATATTAAATTTATCTTACGACTTTTAGCCCAATCAATAAATTGTTTAAAAATATTCTTCATTGCACCATAACCTTGAAGGGAAAGTTCACCCCCACGCCTTGAATTTTTTGGATCAATCTTTTTGACATAATCGGCAATGTAATTATCAAGCATTGCGCCAACTGTATCAATGATTAATGTTTTAGGTGCAAATTCTGCCAGTTCTTTTGATTTCTGCAATTCGATAACATCCTCCCATGTTTCGACCCTCACAGAATCCAAACGGTAACAGGCTCGCTGTAAACCGCCGTCAAAATCGATTAATAAAGGTTTGTCACTTGTGAATGAAATTGAGGTTTTCCCAATTCCTGGTTCACCATAAATTAAGCAGTTTAATGTTTCTGCCTTTACACTTTCAGTCTTTGTAATAAATTGTATCATCTTATCTAATTTTAAATTAAAATCCAAATTGATTAATATCACTTATTCCGGGTTCAGTAACTTCCGGTTGCGCTTCATCAAATGAATAATCAGAATAAAATAATATTTCTTTATCATCTGATTTATTCCATAATATTGCATCGGTAACAATTAATTCACCATCAGCATGAATGGTAATATCACACGTGAAATACTTATTCTTAAAATCAATTATATACTCCGATTTAGAATAGTATTCACCATCATTACATTTTTCAGAATGATCATTCTTTATCTTTTCACATACTAAGATATAAGTATGTAAAACGTTGTCAATTTTTACAGGTATTGCCTGTTGAAGTGCTTTTTCTAACATGATTATTATTTTAAGTTGTTAATTATTATACGAATATTTTTTTATAATGTTACATTTTTAAGTAATTATTCTATAAGATGTTTATATAAAGTAGTTATATGCAATTAAAAATGATAATGCCCGCCCGCATATATCGTATTTATCTTGTCTATAATGGTTCTTTCGTTCATGCTGTAAAATAGTTCGCCACACTCTTTGCATGTAGCTACTACGCCTTCATTGGTCTTTTTTCGCTTATGCCAATGTTGTTCAAACTTAAATTCCCCACCGCATTTGCAGCATGGCGCATTTTCGATGTTTATTTCTTTAATTGTAGTTTTTATATGATATGTAACTATGCTCATTTTTCTTTATATTTATTACATATTTTAAGTTTATCACCTTCTTTTACATATGGACATTTGTCGCTATATAAATCAAGATTTTGACAGAAATAACAATCTTTTATATATTTTAATTTTTCCATGTGAAAT
>NZ_JBVBZF010000009.1:0-31435 GCF_057447755.1 Fusibacter sp.
ATTTAGTTATTGAACTTCAAAATAAAATAACTGAATTAGAAAATAATCTTAATGATTCATTTAAGAATGGATTTATTTTAGGTTGGAATGATAGAGACTGTCTTGAAGATAATGACCTTGAACTAACCGCAGAAGAATCATGCTCTGAGTTTTTGTTTAAAACAATGGGAGATTATGAATGAACAAACTAGACCAAATTAAATACAACCTAGAGCATGGCTTGCCTATCGATAGCGAGGAAACGCTTAGCGCGATTAGGGAGCTTGAGCAAGATCGGGATGAGTTAATGGCACGTTTGAACGAATCGGAAGATGTAATGATGATGGTTGCTTCGGCAGACACGAAATTAATTGCCAATAAGATTGCTTCAGATTGGATTGACGAACAACCCACAGAAAGCCTGGCCGAAATACAGTCTAAAGCTATTTCTAATTTCTTCATCCAGTTTGAGAAGAAAACTTACTGGAATAAATCGGTAAATGACGTTATTAGAGAAGGCCATGAATATGCAAATAATCTACGCCAACAAGCAAAGGAACAACAATGATAACTCTATCACACGCTAACGATACTATTCCAGCACATAACGCTGCTGAATATATGGATAAGTCTGGTAAGTCAGCAAGACACAAAGCACGAGTGCTTGAAGTAATCACAAGACAACAAGGAGTTACGTGTGCTGAGATTGGTGAAGAAACTGGACTTGGGCATAGTGAGGCACAGCGGAGAGTATCAGACCTAAAAAATGACGGACTACTTCGATATGCAGGCCATAGAAAATGCACTGTTAAAGGAACAAAAATGAGCGCAGTGTATTTAACTAAACGCGGTGCTGATATTATGAACACAACATATAACGGATTTGCTAGGAATATGAAATGATTGATATTAGACGGGTCTTAACAATGGATAAAGACGACCGAGACAAAATTAAACAAGAACGACCAGAGCTAGCTGAAAGAGTTGCATTGCACTGGAATAATTCTCGCATTTGTTGCCAGTGCAAAAACTTCATGCAACTCGGAACGCAGAATGGAAAGTACAAAAACACCGGACTAAATGGAGCCTGTCACGTTTTATCAAGAAGTGGTTACGTAAAGCCAGAAGATAAAGCATGTGGTAAGTTTGAAAATAAATACGGTCATAAAAATATTTGATTAGCATTATCACCGTAAACCGATAAAATAAAACTGAATTAATTGGAGATAGAAAGATGAATACAGAAGAATTAAAACCATTATTTGAGACAGTAGAAGAATTTCAAATTGCAATGTTGGAAGGCCGTAAATTTAAAGATGGTGATGGTTATATTTATTATGCAAAGTCAGAAAAATATGGGCCAAGATGTTTTCGAGTCGATATCGGAGATGGAAAAAGTGTTGAGTTATATAAATTTCCAAACTTATCTTATTTAACCGAAATCATCGAACCCGCATCGTGGTATGAGAATATTCCTGAGAGTGGTTGGTTTTGCTGGGTATGGAATAGAATAGAAAAAAACCCAAAAGATTGTATATCATTAATTAACAAACGTGAAGATGGATTTTATTTTTCAACACGCGGCGGAATATTTGATTTTGCTGAACCACTCACACCAGAAGAAGCAATGAACCTGGTTTATCAAGCAGAATATTAAAACCTGCTAAGGAGCAAATAAAATGAGTTTAGAAACAGAAATCAAAAACCTAACTGCCGCAATCAATAATCTTTGTGAAGCCATGCCTACCGAAGTTACAATTGAGAAAGTCGGCGAGGCAACGGTAGTAGGAATTGAAAAATTTCAGACTATGGAGCAGGAGTATGAACAAAAAGTAAAAGACTTTTATGCTCAAGTAGGTATCAAGGAGTTAAAACCGAGTATTACGTCATCAGAACAAGAAGTTTAACCAAGAGCACATAAGACTTTAGAGGATTGAGAAATGAAACCAACAGCGGAGTTTAGAATCATAAACGAAATAACGCGAAATAACGCCGCTAATGCTGTTATGAAAGCACCGCGTGGTTACGTGGTTAAGATTCAAGAAGAAAGCCGTAGCGGTATGCAGAATCGAAAGCTGTGGCCGATGTTGCATGATATTTCTAAACAAGTCGTGTGGTATGGAAAGAAGTACAGTAAAGAAGATTGGAAAACAATCATCACCGCAAGCTTGCGAGGATATGAAACAGCGCCTGGTATTGATGGTGTAACAGTCGCACTTGGGCAGGAAACATCAAAGATGGGTAAAAAACAGTTTTCATTCTTGATTGAGTTTATCTATGCGTTCGGCGGACAGCACGGCGTTATTTGGAGTGAGAAATCGATTGATGCATTTGAGGATTACATAAAATGATAAACAAACAACAATACTTTAGAAGCAAAAAATTATTAAATCTTGCTAGAGAGTGTCCGCACTGCATGATGTGCAATAAATTTAATGACGGAACGATTGTGGCTGCACACTATCAAGGATATCGACAGCATGAATTGGGAAAAGGAACTGGAATTAAACCAACTGATTCAGCAACGGCTTTTTTATGTAGTGAGTGCCACGATCAGGTTGATGGAAGAGATAATCATTATGGGATGATGTCGCTAAACCCAATTGTTCCAAGCGAAGAATTTTTATTTGCTATCCTGAAAACGCATGATTGGTTACTTACAAACAACCATCTAAAGGTTGTGTGATGATTAAATTAACTCTGCCATATCCTCCGACTGTAAATACATTTTATCGCCATATTGTTATTAATGGAAAGCCAAGAACGCTTATTTCCAAAAGCGGGCGAAGATATGTTGGGGATGTAAAGTCTCAAGTATTGGTTCAGCATGCAAATAAGCTACTATACGGTAATGTTTCGGTTCATATTGATGTTTATGTGCCTGATGAAAGGAAGCGTGATCTAGACAATATACAGAAGGCGCTACTTGATTCCCTAACAAAGTCAGGCGTATGGATGGACGATAGCCAAATCATTGATCTTAGAATTGTGAAGCGAGGAAAGAAAAAAGGTGGAAGTGTTTCTGTCTCTATTTGCGAAATATCGTAAATAAATGATAGATAATAGAACAAAGTACTTGAAATTACATTTTTATCATGTATACTAGAATCGTAAATTAAATGGAGATAAGATATGAAAGTATTATTTTGTATTGATGATATAGAGTTTGACATAATGGATGCAGACGATGAAAGTAGAATGAGTGATATTTTAGAAGATGTTTTCGAAGATATTTTTTATAGTGATGATGAAGAGTAAGTAGATGTCAGCATCCAAAAAAGCAAAACAGTTAGGAGCAAAAAGTATTTCAAGCATTGCAAGACAAATTGGAAGACCAAGAAATTTGCTTGAAAATTGGTACAAGAGTTACCCAGAACTTTTTGAATCTGTAATTATTGGATGTGTTGAGATCAAGAAAAGAGAATTGGAGATAAAGGATGGAATGTAAATCATGTGATGGTTGTAAATATATTATGTTTCAAGACTCTGGATATTCGAACTATACGGTACTTAATACAGATGTTCATTGCTTATTAGATTTGAATGAAAATCTTCCGTCAGAAAGGCCTTATGATTGGAACCAGAGTAAAAACAACTGGAAATCAACAAATTGCTCAAGATGTGATAGATATTGCGAAGGAGATCAAATCCATTTAGATGTTGAAGGAGAAGAGAGTCCAGAAGATTGTACAGATGATGAAGAAACATTGTCTGCATTTAGAGAATATATGAAATGAATCCTAACTACTTCTACAACTTATACAAAAACCAAATATGGTACTCAGAGTTATCTATATTAGGAGTTGCGTCGATTGTGATGTTGATTTCTGGAATAGATTTTAAATCTGTACTAGACTGGCCTGAATGGATTGGTTATTTATTCATTCCATTTGGACTTTACTTAATGGCGAGCTTTCTACATGGGATTGTGGAACATGACGAAACTATTCAAGCTCAGATCAACCATGACCGAAAGCAAATGCAGAATTTTGATAAAAATCGTCGACGAGTTCCAGTGATTTACGAGTGAAGGTATAATCAAACCGTACGACTAATCATCAACGAAAGGAGGTGATTATTCTCCACGACTGCAAGTGGTTAAAGCGCAGATTAAATCCTGTAGTAAGGTCGCTAGGTTCATGACTAGCGTTAAATTATTTGCGGGTGGTCAACATGGTGTTGAAGCAGCCTTCCAAGCTGTCGCGAAAGCATAGCGAGTTCGATTCTCGTCTCCCGCTCCAAACATGGCAATGCATGAAGCCATTATCTCCAAGAAGATTGCTGACACTACGGAAAGACGTGTACGAAAGTTGCTAGTCGGTCATGAGAATCCACTACGTCACTGGATTGAAATTGCAATAACGTACCTAACCTGATCGGGTAAGTGTCAGGGCATATTAAAATCGGCATATTGACAAGCAAAAAGCAGCATACAATAGTCCATCAGACGGCGTGAAAGACAGCCTACTATTTTGTGCTTATATGTCGATTCTAATGTGTCGAATGCATAGGCTGATATGCGCCTGTCCAGTAGGTGTCGAGCGTCATTAGTAGGATCGTTGAAAAATACGTGCGTTGGAGAGGTTTGGCGCTTCTCCCGTAGCAACTTGGGTAATCGACTGCGTTCCAGCAAACAACATGCCAGAGATCAGCACTGGCAGACACATTCTAATTTAAGGAGATAACAAGTGATGGTTTATTATCCAGGGTTTGAAAAAGCAGATTTACTAAAAAAAGATAATGTCTATATAACAAATTCAAGTGAATCAGTTAGAGTTGGAAATAATGGACATTATATTGACATTGGTAAAGACGCGGTGAAGCAAGCTGAAATCCGAAGTGGATGGTCTCAAAAACAAATAGAAAAAGAATCAGCATGGAAACAATATCATGATGCAGTTAATCAGCTAATGAAACTTGGAGAGATATAACAATGCTTTTACTTTCAATTTACATGCTTATTCTTGGGCTAATAATCGCATTTGTTAAAGGTGCTAATGATCGCAATGAAGATTATGATGCTATTTAATGAAGGAAACTTAATTTAATTAACTTTTAATTGTCTTGTGATAAAATATAACCTGTGTTAATAATTTAACAAAAGGTTTTATCATGCCAAGCAAATCAGGAAAACAGCGTCGATACATGGCAGGGTGCTGCAAAAACCCAAAGTCTATGGGTAAGTGTCCTCCAAAATCTGTTTCATGCGAATACATGAATGCAGACAAATCAAGATCAAGTCCAAAACCAAAGCCAGCCAAAAAACAATCACAAAAACGAACTCAGAAAAGATCAGGTAAGAAATGACAAACTTTCACCATGAGCAAGACTACCGAGAATATTCACCCATGTGGTTGCGTGAGGTTTCCCGTGGTAATGTAAAGGGCGCAAAGCCATTTTATGCATTTGGTAAAAAAACCACGACAGCGGCGATAATTACAAACCAAGTGATATGGCCAAATGGAGCATGGTCTGCCCCATCATCGTCTGGAGAACAGATGAACGTTGTAAGTTCTTCAACGAATGATGTAGATGTTACGGGAACGGGAGCAAGAAAGATAAGGCTGATTTATCTTAATGCTGATTTAGAAGAAATGTTCGAAGATGTTAGCCTGAATGGAACTACAGATGTTCTTACTACAGCAACAGACATTCGGTTTATACAGTGTGCATTTGTAATTGAATATGGAAGCCTTAAGAATGCAGATGGAAATATAAGCATTTCTAACCTTGCCAAGACTGCAAACTACAGCTATATAGCTGCTGGCGAATTAAGATGTTCCTCTAGTGCTAGAATGGTTCCGGCTGGGAAAAGATTATTAATATTTGATGTTATTGGTTCGTCTACAAGTGGTACAGCAGCCGTAGGAACAAATATTCAGATTGCTTCATCCAAATTTGAAGGGGTTGATTATATAGCTGACAGTGTTTTGGTCCCAAGCGGAAATCTTGGATTTCAAGATAATTCATTTGGGCAAGGATTCGCAGTCCCATTTCCGGCAGATACGGGAACTGTAATTGCGCTTGTGGCTACTACCGATAAATCAAACATAGCCACCATATCAGGAAGTTGGTATGGGGTATTAGAAGATGTCAAGGCCGAGTAAAATGACGCATCCAGGAGGAAGACCACCAAAGTATGAGACGGCTGAAGAAATGCAGCGTGATATTGATCTGTATTTTGAAACGGATGCATGGGTTATTGTAGGTAAAGACGAAAATGGGGAAGACAAGAAAGAGTTTAGGCCAACAATGTCCGGCCTTGCGTTTGCAGTTGACATGTCTAGACAGTCCCTTGTTAATTATGGGAAAAAAGACCAGTTTTTTGACACTGTAAGAAAAGCACGCCAAAAAGTAGAGATTGCATTAGAGCTACAACTACATAATGGAGCAGTTGCTGGAACAATTTTTAACCTTAAGAATAATTTTGGCTGGAACGATAAGACTGAAACCCAACTTACCGGAGCCAATGGCGGCGCAATCCAAACAGATAATAAGTGGACAGTAGAGTTTGTGAATGCCTCACCTGAAAGTAAATAGAAAGCTAGAACCGTTTTTAACCAAGAATAAGCCGATTAAGGTCGCTATCGGTGGTCGTGGTTCAGGTAAGTCAATCGGTTTTGGTGATATTTTCACAATGAAGATGGAAACTGAGCAGGCAGATATTTATTGCTTGCGTGAGTTCCAAGATTCGATTAACGACTCAGTGCACAGGGTATTCAGTGATTCAGTAACCAAGCGCTTATGTTTGGATGGTTGGGATATACAAGAGAATAAAGTAATCGCACCTAATGGAGCAAGAACTGTTTATAAGGGCGCAAATAGAAACCCTGACTCAATGCAGTCAGCTCAAGGATATAAGTACAGTTGGTTTGAAGAGGCACATAGGGCAACAAAGACTTCTTTAGATAAGCTTCTTCCAACTATTCTGCGTAATCCAGGTGCAGAGTGTTGGTTTAGTGCGAACCCACAATCTAGTTCTGATCCATTTAGCCAACGCTTTATAGTTCCGTATTTAAAGGAACTGGAAGAGAATGGATATTACGAAGATGAGATTCATTTAATCGTAGTTGTTAACTGGCGTGATAATCCTTGGTGGAATGAAGAACAAGAGTTATTGCGAAAGTGGGACTACGACAATAGACCAAGAGCTGAATACGATTGGATATGGGAAGGTAAGTTTTACGATTCAGTCGATGATGCAATTGTTAAGCCAGAATGGTTTGATGCCTGTATTGATGCCCATGAGAAACTTGGATTTGAGCCAAGAGGAATTGAAGTTATAACTCATGACCCATCAGATGGCGGGGATGATGCTAAAGGTTTATCATACCGTCATGGAGTAGTATTTAAGGATGTTCAAGAAAGAACATTTGGAGATATTAATCAGGGTGCGGACTGGGCACTTGATTACGCTCAAGAAGTTAAACCCGATGCGTTTGTATGGGACGGTGATGGAATGGGCGCTGGATTAAGAAGACAGATTGATGAATCTATCGGACAAAAAAACATTACTATGTGTGAGTTTCATGGTGCTGCTACTCCTGACGACCCTGATGCACTCTATGCAGATGGGAAGAGTGAAGGACGTAAGAACAAGCAAACCTTTAAGAATAAGCGTGCACAGTATTGGTGGTTGTTGAGAGATAGGATTTATCGAACTTATTTAGCGGTTGTTAAAGGCACTTATATAGATCCTGATGAATTAATATCTTTCTCTTCTGATATAGAAAATTTACAGAAGTTGCGATCAGAAATTTGTCGTGTTCCAAGGAAGCATAATGGAACTGGACTAATTCAGATAATGAGTAAAAAGGAAATGGCTTCACTCAATATCGCATCTCCAAATATGGCGGATTCTGTGATGATGTCTTTCTCTGGTAAGAAAGAAAATATAATTGATATACCCGAAAGCACAAACGAATATTATGAAAGCGGATGGATGGGATAATGGATAGAGAAGAAGAGCTTAAAATCTTAGAAGAAGCCAAAGAACGTTATGAAAAAGGAGTTGGTTTTTGGAAAGAGGTTTTTGAGTCTTACGAGGATGATGTAAAATTCTATCATGGCGATCAGTGGCCCGATGGAGTTAAGAAGTCTAGAGAATTAGATAATAGACCATGTCTAACAATCAACCGATTACCCGCCTTTGTTAATCAGGTTGCATCAAATATTCGTGAGAACTCACCATCTATTCAGATTCACCCTGTTGATGATGTTTCTGATCCAGAAATTGCAGAAGTACTAGAGGGCTTGGTTCGACAGATTGAATACCAGTCTCAAGCAGACCAAGCTTATGACCAATCCGGAGAATCAATTTTAAAGGGTGGGCTTGGGCTTATCAGAATTCTTACGGACTATTCAGACGATTCCACCTTTTACCAAGACATTTTTATTAAACGTGAACTAGACCCGACGAAAATGGTTTGGGATCCGGCAGCCAAAGAATATGACAAATCAGATGCAAGATGGTGTTTTTACGAGGACTATCTAACAGATGAAGAGTTTGAAGAAACTTATCTTGGTGGCAAAGAGGAAAAAAACGAAAGCTTTGGTGTAGACTGGAAGTCTGACACTAAGGACGATGCATGGAATACCGAAGAGGGTATCCGAGTTGCTGAGTATTGGTGTAAAAAGCCGATCACAAAGATGCTTGCTTTATTGGATGACGGCTCGACATTTGATATTACTGACATTGAAGTTCAAGAAGATGGTGTAAATCAATTTATCATTGTAGATAACCAGCCAAGAGTGGTATTGAGAACACGTCAAGTAGAGTCTCATAAGATTGTTCGCTATCTATTGACTGGTGACAAGGTATTAGAGGGGCCACAAGATTGGGCTGGTAAATATTTTCCATTTGTTCCTGTTTATGGTCCTGAAGATTTGGTGAACGGCAAAGTTAAATATCGATCGTTGATTAAAGATGCAAAAGACCCACAGCGTCAGTATAACTATTGGCAGACCACAATTACCGAGAAGGTTGCGCTTACACCAAAAGCTCCGTGGTTACTTACTGCTAAGATGATGCGTGGTAGAGAGAGACAGTGGCAGAACGCTAATATTGGAAATTATTCTGCTTTAGTATGGGAGCCTGATCCAACCGTACCAGGATTAATGCCACAAAGACAAGAGCCAGCTTCTTTGCAGGTTGGTGAGGTTCAACAAGCACAACAAGCTATTGATGATATTAAGTCTACAATTGGTATGTATGATGCTTCTTTGGGCAATGCTGGAAATGAAACTTCTGGTCGAGCAATTATTCGCAGACAACAACAGGGAGATATGGCCGCATTCCCTTGGATAGACAACTTAACTCGTTCAATCTCTCAGGTAGGTAGGGTTATTATTGATTTAATCCCGAAGATTTATGATACAGAGCGTGTAGTTCGTATTCGTGGACGGGATGGTGAACAGAACATGGTTAAGATTAATCATACTGTTTACGATCCGACTACAGATACGACTACAACAGTAAATGATTTGAGTCTTGGTAAATATGATGTTGCAGTTTCAACTGGTCCGAGCTATAAAACGCAAAGACTTGAAGCGGCAGATAGCATGATTCAGTTTATGCAGGCAGTTCCACAAGCCGCACAGGTTTCAGGCGATTTGATTGCCAAAAATATGGACTGGCCGGGCGCAGAAGAGATTGCAGAGCGCTTGAAGAAAGCTCTTCCACCAGGTTTATTGTCTCCAGAGGAACAGCAAGAACTTGGTATTCAGCCGCCACCACCTGATCCAATGATGCAGTTACAGCTGCAAAAAGCACAACTAGAAGTAGCCGATAAGCAGTCAAATATGGGCAAGGATGCGCTCGACGCAGAAAAGAAAAGATTAGATATTTTAAGCCAGCAACTAGACTTGGCTGAAAAAACTGGACAAATGCAACAGGTAGTTGAGCAAACCGTTGTTGATGTGCTGCAAAAACTTGCTTTAAGTAATCAAAATATGTAATATAGTTATAAGTCTATTTTATGGATAGATTTATACTTATACCTACCGTTCGGTTAAGAGCGGGTGTTTTATCGCCAGGAGCGCCAAATGTCAGAAGAAGTAACTAATGAAGTCTCTGATTATGAGATGGAAAACGAAGCAGATCAGACTGTAAACGATTACGCCGCAGAGTCTGACGGCGAACAGACCGAATTTTCAGAAGGGGAGCCGGTCACCTCAAACGATGAAGACGGAGATGATTCATCCGCCGCACCCAAGAATGGAGTGCAAAAACGAATCGATGAGCTTACGCGACTACGCTATGAGGCGCAACGTGAGGCGGATTATTGGAAACAGCAAGCACAAACCTCTAAACCGGAACCTGTTGTCGAACAAGTAGATAAAGAGCCAGACCTTGAAGACTACGATGATTACGAACAGTACATCAAGGACTTATCTAAATATACTGTGAGACAAGAGAGAAAGGCTGCGGAGGAGAGTAATAAAAGTTCTGCAACACAGCAGTCTTTTGCTAAAGCTGTTGAAGATTTCCGCAGTAAGAATCCAGATTATGACATTGTGGTTAATAACCCATCGTTACCAATTTCTAAAGATATGGCGGAAGTCATCATGCTTTCAGAGGTTGGTCCACAGCTTGCCTATCACCTAGGGAAGAATCCAGGTGAAGCGGCTAGGATTTCTGGATTGTCACCAATAGCAGCAGCACGTGAGCTTGGCAAGATGGAGGCAAAGCTTTCACTACCACAAACTAAAAAGACGCCAAGTGCGCCAGACCCCGTTAAGCCAGTTCCAAAAGGTTCTGGTGGGGCTGTAAAAAGTCCAGATGATATGAGTCCGGAAGAATACAGAGAGTGGCGCTGGCAACGTATTAATAATCGTTAAGAGGTGATTTAAAAATGGCAAATACAATTCTCACGCCAACCATGATCACGAAAGAGGCGCTTGCGGTATTGCACCAAAAGCTAAACTTTATCGGATCAATCAATCGTCAGTATGATGACCGCTTTGCACAGAGTGGAGCGAAAATCGGTGACACTTTACAAATCCGTAAGCCAGTAAAGTATGAAGTACGTACTGGTAAGACAATCAACGTCCAAGATTCTACTGAATCCTACGCAGACCTAACTGTTGCGACACAGAAAGGTGTGGATATGGAGTTCAGTTCTAAAGAATTGACAATGGACATCAACGACTTTTCGGCTCAGTTTATTGATCCGGCTATGTCAGTCTTGGCAGCGAACATCGAAGCAGATGCGTTTAACATGTATAAAGACATTTATACCACTGTTGATGGCTCTGGTTCAGCGATGACATTTGCTAACATTCTAAATGGCCGCAAAAAGTTAACTGACAACTTGGCTCCATCAAGCCCTCGTGCTTTACAGCTTGATACACAGTCAAACGTCGACGTTGTAGATTCATTGAAAGGTCTATTCCAGGACAGCAACACTATTGCTAAACAGTACCGTGAAGGTATGGTTGGTCGTACTGCTGGATTTGGTGAGATTTACGAGAATACTCTTCTTCCCCGTCACACTGTTGGTTCACAAGATGGTGCTTATACTGTAAACGGTGCTTCACAGACTGGTTCAACGCTTACTGTACAGGCCGGTACTGGTACGATGCTTAAGGGTGATGTATTCACTTTAGCCGGAGTTTATCGCGTCCATCCAGAAACCAAGACAAATACTGGTGTATTGCAGCAGTTTGTTGTAACGGCAGATTATGCTGGTGGCGCTGGTGACATTTCGATTTCCCCTGCTATCACAACTTCCGGAGCCTTCCAGAATGTTAGTGCATCTCCTGCAAGTGGTGCTGCTTTGACGTTTGTTGGTACTGCTTCAACAGCACACAACGTTAACTTGGCTTATCATCGTGATGCATTTACGTTCGCAACTGCTGACTTGATTATGCCTCGTGGTGTAGACTTTGCAGCGCGTGAAGTTATGGATGGAATCTCAATGCGTATTGTTCGCCAATATGACATCAACAACGATAACATGCCTTGTCGTATCGATGTTCTTTATGGCTATAAGACAATTCGTGAAGAGCTTGCTGCTCGAATTGCAGCGAACTAAGGAGTAGGATATGAGCGTTGGTATTCCAATGGGGAATGTTAAAGCGTTTGGCGTATTGACTATTGCAGTTGATCACGCCTCATGTGCAGCAAATACCTCAATCGAAACCGATGTTAGCGTCCCTGGCTTGAAGACTGGTGATTTTGTCGCTGTTAACAAGCCAACTCTTAGTGCCGGTCTTGGTGTTGCAAATGCTAGAGTAAAAAGTGACGGAACACTTTCTATTCAAGTAATCAATACCACGGCTGGCGCAATTGACGCGGCATCAGAAACTTACACAGTGCTTTGGGCTCGTCCCGAAGGTTCAATATCAGTAGTGAAGGAGTAATAACATGGCTGTAAGATACTTAGGAACTAACAGTCCAGACGGCACTTGTCTAGGACTTTCATCTACGGAGAAGGTCGGCTTTTTCGGCACTACTCCAGTTGTTCAACCATCTGCGCTAACGGCACAAGATACAACTATTACACATACTGCACCGGGGACTCCGGATTATGCAATTCAGAACCTAACAACTACGACGCCTTATGGTTTTGTAACGGCTGATGAGGGTAACACGGTTCTACAGGTAATTGCCAATCTGCAAACTCGTATGGCAGAGCTTGAAGTAATTGTTGAGTCTTTAGGACTGGCTGCAAGTAACTGATCTTATAACGGGCGGGAAACCGCCCACTAGTGAAAGGTGATTTATGGGATTTCCTATTTGGATGTATCACCAAACTCAAGATTCTAAAATCTTTGATAGTGAAGAAGTCGAAGATTTAAAAAAAGAAGGATGGCGCGAACATTGGAAAGAGTTCGAAAATAATTCCAGTCATGATAAAGCGCAAAAAAAGATTGGAGAGGCAGAAGAAGCCAATTCCGAAATCTTATCTATTCTTAAAAAAATGACTCGCGATGAATTATGTGAGTACGCTCGAGAAAGTTTCAATGTAAAACTCGATAAGCGTAAATCTCAAAAGAAACTAATGAGTGAAGTTAAGGATTTGGTGGATGGCAACTGCACTTGATATTATTAAAAGATCTCTTAGGTTAATAGGGGCAATACCAAGTGGCGAAACCGCAACATCAAATGAAACTGATGATGCTCTTCAGGCGTTACAGCAATTAATTGACTCATGGTCATCTGATGGTATTGCAGTTCCTTATGTCACTACTGAATCATTTCCACTGGTAAGTGGACAAAGCGTCTATACCTACGGACCTGGAGGTGACTTTGATTCAACTCGTCCTATTGATATTCTTTCAGCTTACATAAGAAACTCTAACAATTCGGACTTCCAGATTACTTTAGTATCAAGGCGATACTATAACAACTTAATTCGGAAAGGAGTTTCGTCAGTACCAAGAACGCTTTGGTATAACGATGAATACCCACTTGGAAAGGTCCACATCGACTACTCACCAAGTCAACCATATACTCTTTATATGGATACCATTAAACCACTTACAACACCTAGTGCATTAACGACAAGCATTGTATTTCCGCCAGGATGGGATCGAGCCCTTGCATTTAACTTGGCAGTAGAGATGGCGCCGGAATATGAGCGTTCTGCACCAGCAGAAGTAGTGTCTGTTGCGGTGGCCGCTAAAAACTCAATTGATCGCCGTGGAATTGAGCCTGAAACTATGGCTATCGAGCAGGGCGCAACCCACATTTACAATATTTACACAGACTGATGAGTATTACTATTCCATTTGCTCGCCACTCATATCAAACAGCATCCAAGCCTGTTTCGTCTCAACGTTGCTTAAATTTATATGCAGAGTTAAATCCGGACGATACAAAATCAAAAATTGTTTTGTACGGCACACCTGGCCTAAGAAAATTATTAACACTGCCAACCTCTCCTATTTATGGTTTACACACCATGAATGGAGTCTTATATGCGGTTACTTCAACAAAACTGTATTCAATTGATTCATACTGGGTTGCAACAGAATTGGGCAGCGTAACTATATCCGGAAATTGCTCTATGTCAGATAATGGAACACAGGTTGTATTTGTCGATGGTGCAAAAGGATATGTTTGGGATGGAACAACTTTAACTGACCTATCAACAGTTGGAAATTGGTATCCATCAGATACGGTTACATTTCAAGACCAATATAGCATTTTCAATAGAAAAGGTACTGGTCAGTTCTTTATTTCTGGATTGGGTGATGCAACGTCTTATGATGCACTTGATTTTGCAACTGCAGAGGGCGCACCTGATAATTTAGTTGCTGATATTTCAGACCATAGACAGCTTTATTTATTTGGCGAAAGGTCTATTGAGGTATGGCAGAATACCGGGGCATCTGCGTTTCCGTTTCAAAGGGTATCGGGTGCTTTTATTGAGCGAGGATGCGCTGCTTCCCTATCAGTATCAAAGCTTGAGGGAACTATATTCTGGCTTGCTGATGATTTAACGGTAAGAATGCTTAGTGGATATACACCACAGAAAATTTCCACCCATGCAATTGAATATGCCATAGAGCAGTATTCGACCGTATCTGATGCATTTGCTTATACTTATACCGAACGAGGGCATGGATTCTATGTTTTGACATTCCCAACAGAGAGTAAAACATGGGTGTATGACGTTACCAATGGAATGTGGCATGAGCGCTCATATTTCTTATTAGGAACAAATTATAGACATCGTTCTAACTGCCATACAGTAGCTTATGATACAGAAGTGGTTGGGGACTATCAGAACGGAAAGATTTATGCCCTAGATAACGAATATTATTCAGATGATGGTGATCCAATCCAAAGAATAGCGATAAGCTCTGAAATAAACTCTGATCGAAATCCTATGTTTATGTCTGAATTAGAGATTGAATTTGAATCAGGGGTTGGTTTAACAGCTGGACAGGGAAGTGATCCACAGGCAATGCTTAGATGGTCTGACGATGGCGGAAGAACGTGGTCGAATGAGCATTGGGTAGATATTGGCCTAAAAGGAAAATACAAAAATCGTGCCAGATGGAGAAGACTCGGAAGATTTTTAAACAGAGCTTATGAGTTGACCATTACTGATCCTATTAGAGTAGTAATTATTGCAGCTTATGCGGAGATTTTCCGTGGCAGATAGTTTACGTATTAATGAACAATTACTATTGGAAATGGGAATCGATCTTCCAACAGTACATGCCCTAAGAGCATTGCAGGATAGCCAACAAGGTTCTGCCGCAAGTAACACTGACTTTCAAGCCGCTATTATGTCTTCACTTGTCGGAGACCCAAAACAAAATGATTCTGCAATAAATTTAATTTATACACTTATTAGTATTGTTGATGCACAAAATGGTAAAATAAACACAGTTCAACGAGAATTGCAAATACTAAAGCAAAAAATAGACATTCATACAAATAACAAAGAGATTAAACAGCTCCAAAGAGATGTGGAGGCGTTAAAGGGATTATTTGCAGAATCTGAAAATCTAAGCAAGATAAAACAGAAGTTAAGTAATTTAGAGGCATTGGCATCATGGCAGTAACCACAATTAAGCACCCATTCGACCCGAACCAGGTTGATAATGTCGCAGTTGAAACTTTATTTACTGCAAACTCAGCTACTGGCGCCGTAACAAAAGGACGGGTTAAATTTGCAAATACTACTGCTGGTGCCGTAACAATCAGTTGTTATGCGGTTCCGAGCGGGGGTACGGCAGGAGACACAAATGCAATTGCTAAAACATACTCTGTGCCGGCCAATGACTATGTAGAGTTTGATTACTCGTTAGGAGCGGGTGGATTTTTACAAGCACAGGCTGGTGCAGCGACATCAATTACCGCGTCATCAGTAATGTCGATTGAATATTTGCCATGATTGTAGAGACAAAAGATACTGAATTAATTAAGAGTATAGTTACTCATGATCGTGTTTATGATTTGGTATCTGATGATGGATCTCCTAAGAAAGAGGATTACATTCCAATAATTGGCGACGGGATTTATTGGCTTTCTATTGTTGATGATAATGAAATAATAGGTGCTTATTTATTACATATGGTTAATGCAATAACATATGAAATACATACTTGTTTACTTCCATCGGCTTATGGCAAGAAAGCAAGAGATGCGGCAAAAGACGTTTTAAATTGGATGGTAGAAAATACAAATTGCGAAAAGATTATTACGCACGTTCCCGAATTTAATAGATTGGCCTTAAGATATGCAAAAAAGGCTGGATTAATGGAAGAAGGAATTATTAGAAAATCATTTAAAAAGAACGGTAAAGTTTACGATCAAGTATTACTTGGTATAACGAGGGAAGAGATATGCCAGCAGCAGTACCAGGCCTAATTGCAGGTGGGGCGGCAATAATAGGCTCCAAGATGCAATCTGATGCAGCGGAAAGTGCAGCACGCAAGCAGGCCAGTGCAGCAAAAGAAGCTAGTAATGTGCAACAACAAATGTTCGAAACTCAGAGACAGGACTATGCTCCATATCGTGAAGTTGGACAGAATGCTTTGGCACAGCTTGCTAGCCAATATGGTATTTCAGCACCAACAGTTGGTGGTTATGAGACAACCGGAATGGCTGGGTTTCAAGAATCCCCTGGATATCAGTTTGCTCTAGGTCAGGGTATTAATGCTCTTGATCGTTCTGCTGCAGCTCGTGGTGGTCTCTATAGTGGTGCGCAGGGAAAGGCATTGCAAGAATATGGTCAAGGACTGGCAAACCAGGAATATGGAAATTATTTGAATAGACTAGCGTCTATGGCTGGTATAGGACAATCAGCAACAGGCTCCACAGCACAGCTTGGAGCAAGTACAGCATCCAATGTTGGAAATGCTTTAATGCAGCAAGGAGCTGCACAATCTGCAGGTGTTCTTGGTCAGCAAAATGCAATCTCTCAAGGAATTGGAAATCTATCTCAGATTTACGGCCAGTATCAGGGAGGTATGTATAACCAGCCACAAAATTGGATGCAGCAAAATCCGCAAACATGGGGAACTACAGCAGGTTCTCAGCAATCTAATATGTTAGCAGCTCAATGGTGATTACATGGCACTATTAAATCAAATAGCAAACATGGGGCAGGGTTTTAATCCTGCACAATCTTATGCAACAGGTCAGCAACAAGCCAATGCATTGCAATTACAAAAACAGAAGATTTTACAAAATCAATTGGCTCAACAGCAAGCACAGGAACAAGCTCGACAACGCGAGCAATATAATGCGTTAGTTCCTCAAATGCTGCAAGGAAACCAGCAAGCAATACAGCAGGGTGCAGCATACAGTCCAGAAGATACCGCAAAGATTATTGAAATGCGCAATAAGATGGATGAAGGAAAGCAGAAACAGTTTGATGCTGCCTTGGATTATTCAGGAGGATTGCTGCGCTCAGTACAAAATGCACCGGAAGAACAAAAACCTGCGCTTTATCAGCAAGCGAGACAACAGTTTCTGCAAAACTTTCCAAATGCTGATCCATCGATGATTCCAGAGCAATATGATTCAAACTTTGTAAATATGCAATTGGGAGCTATTGAGCCATTACAGAAACCAAGCCAATTTGAACAAAAGTTATCTGCCATGGGCTACATTCCTGGAACACCAGAGTATCAACAAGCGGCTAGAGTGTTGGCACAAAGTGGTGGACAAAACATCAACATTTCAACTGGAGAAACACAATTACCAACTAAAAGCGCAATATTGAGAGAGGATACGCTTGCTAGGGCCAATAGTGCAAGAACATATAATGAGGGCGCAATGACTGCAAGCCGTGACGCTATGACAGCGTTACCAAAAGTCGACAGGGCATTAAAGCTACTTGATACTGTTGGAACCGGACCGCTAGAGCAACAAAAGTTACAGCTTAAAAAGGTTGGTAAAATGCTCGGTTTTGACGTAAATCCAGCAGAAATCGGAAGCGCAGAAGAACTACAGACTATTCTTGGTGACCAAATCATGGCTCGTATTGGCCAGACAAAAGGTGCGGTTAGTGAAAAAGAAATGCAATTATTCTCAGACTACAGCGCTAACTTTGGTAAAACACCGGAGGGTAACAAGCGTATTCTTCAATTCCAAAAAGAAAAAATGCTGCGCGATGTTGAAATTGGCAAGATGATCAGAAAGATGCGTAAAGAAAATGCAACATCGATCGACATCCAGAACGCTATAGATGATTATGTCGCTCAAAATGACATTTCTAATGTTCTGCAGCCGCCAGAAACGGTTAGGGAGACTGGTCCAGATATGATCGCAACCAATCCACAGACCGGAGAGAGATTGCGATTGAATAGACAAACAAATCAATGGGAGCCTATGTAGTGGCAAACGCTATTCCACCATTGCCAGAAGGGTTTAAATTAGAATCCTATCCATCTGCGATGCAGGAACAACAAAATATTCCGCCATTGCCAGAGGGGTTTGCGACTGAACAACAGATTAAATCCGGTCAAGTAGACTTACCTGAATTTGACTTGCCTGCAAGTGTTGCATTTAAGAATCCGTGGGAAAGCGCTAAAACTGCTTTTGGGTTGATGGCTACATTTGACCCTGACAGGCAGAAAAGCATTTGGGAAGAGAATTATCCTAAGCTTAAATTCTCTAAGGATGACCAAGGTAATTACATTATAGACGGTACAGCATATGGTGCTGGTATTGGATACATGAATAAGCCAGGAATATCCACTAGAGATATAACGCAATTTGCTGGGCAGGCTGCGGCTTTTACTCCTGCAGCTAAAACAGCGCAGATTGTAGGAAGAGGCGGGCTAGGCGTTGTTAGTGATTTAGTTGGAAGTGGACTTGCAAGCAGAATTGGGGCTGCTGGAATAGCTTCTGCAGGTACTCAGGCAGGATTAGACGTTGGTTCTCAGGCTGCAGGTGGGACAGAAGAAGTTTCTTCTTCAAATATAGATATTGGAGATGTTGCTACGGCAGGAATCGGTGGCGCGGCTTTTGAGGGTTTGGCTGGACCGCTTGGTCGACTTGCACAGAAATTTACCGGACAGTTTGAAAGAATGCCTAGAGTAACTTCTGGAATTAGAGAAGAGTTTAAACAAGTTGCTGTTGACGCTGGAATGGACCCTGATGAAGTAACAGATAAGTTTATTCGGTCTTGGTTAAAGGCATCTAAAGAAGCTACTAAAGGCGGAAAGGTTGCCGGAACTCCAGAAGCCATTCAGCAACGCGGTGAGTTTGGAATCCCATACACTCGTGGGCAGATGACTGGTTCTCAGAAGCAACTGGGTCTAGAAGATACTCTTAGAAATGTTCGTGGAACCAAAGCTTCCGGAGTAATGGAAAAGTTCGGTGAACAACAACAGGCTGCAATTAGTGGTGCTACTCGTGGAATGCAGCGACAACTTGGTGGCACCCAAGATTTAGTGGAAACTCCGGCGCAAGCAGCCGGAGCAGTAAAAGAAGCAATACAGACTAAATTTGGACAGGCCGAAGAAGCTGTAGGGCAGGCTTATGAAAACGTTGGTGATGCTTTCTTAAAATCTGAAGGCTTGCAAAACATTATGAGTAATATGAAAACCCTTGCTAGACAAGAAAGATTTATTACCTCTAAAGAGTTGGCTCCTGCCACCAAAGCTGCACTTGCGAAAATTGATCAAGCACAAAGCTTCTTTAAAAAAGCTGGTGTTAAAGTTAAACCAATTCATTTAAGTAGAGTTGATGCTTATAGAAAAGAGCTTGGTTCATTGATTGATGCCTCAAAAAATCCAACTGATCGTAGACAAGTAACAATGTTGAAACGTCAATTTGACGATATGGTAGATCAAGCCACAGATAAGTCACTGTTTACAGGAGATGAGGCGGCTTTGGACGCCCTAAAAAAAGCGCGTGGATTGTATGCGGATTTTAGGGCCAAGTTTAGTGCTAAAGACCAACGAACTAGATTTGGAAGAAAAGTATCTGACGTAGCTGGAAAGAGAATGGAAGAGATTGCTAGTCTTGATCCAAATCCAGAAGAGGTTGCCAACTGGTTGTTTGGTGCGTCAAAACTTGGTGCAAAAAATGGCTCTGCAGAACTTGCCAAGAGAATGAAAAATGTTCTGGGAGAGGGTTCAAATGAATGGAATCAAATTAGACAAGCGGCGTTCTTAAAATTAACTGAACCAGGTAAAAACCAAACAGTAACAAGCGGTAGACAATTTCTTTCTAGATTGGAAGAAGCCACTAAAGGAAGTGGAACAACTTTCATGAAAGAATTATTTACGAAAGAAGAAATAGGAAAGATGCGTCGACTAGCAAAAGCCATTAAACGGGCTCAACCAGATCCTGGAAACCCATCAAAAACATCATATAAGGCTGCTGAAATGATAAATCAGGCAGCAGGACAGTTGGCTAAAATTTTAGGATGGACGAGTGGGCCTACTGGTGGCATTGCTGCCGAGGCCGGAGTTCGTGGAATGGGTGCTGTATCTGGATTACGCCAAGCTGCTAAAGCAAGGGCAGCTACAAGCGCTAGACCATTGGCTAGAATTAATTTACCAGTCCAGGCTGGTGTTCCAGCAACGATTGCAGCAGAGGAACAACTGGTAAGTGGTCAGTAATCAGCATTTGACATTGATTTGCCATACATCAGCCAATGCCAAGCCTCAAAATAAAGAGTAGTAAGCAATACGATCACAAATCCTTTCCATTCTGCAAATAGGAATGAGATTAAAAGGATAGATAAAATTGCTAAGAACATTAAATAAACAATAAATTTTTGAATTAAATTCATATAGCTTCCCATAAGAGGAATTAATAGTGTCACGATTTATTATACCAAATCAGTTTGAAATAGATGCAAATGGAGCTCCATTAAGTGGCGCAAAGTTATATTTTTATGCATCAGGAACAAGCACTCCTAAAGATACTTACTCAGATGTTGCGTTGACAACTGCCAATAGCAATCCAGTTGTTGCTGATTCTGCTGGAAGATTCGGTGACATATTTATGTCTGGTGCATACAAGGTAATATTAAAAACTTCCTTAGATGTAGAGGTATGGACTGCGGACCCAGTAAGTGGAGATACCGGTTCATATAATGTTGCTAGTATGTCAGATTTGGTTGCATTAAGCGGAAGCTTTGCAGTTGTAACATTATTAAACTATCATTCTGATGTCGAAGGCGGGGGAGGTGTATTCGTATGGGATTCGACAGGTGACAAAGCAACTCATAATGGTGGAACTATTATTGATCCAGACATTACGTTTCCGACTGACTGGACAAATCAAACACAGCTTGCAACATGGTTTACGGCCGGAACTGGAACTGGTGTATTTAGGAGAAAAACATCTTCATTTGCAATTAATTTAGTAGATTTTGGCAGTCGAAATGATGCTGATTCATCATATATCCTTCAACATGTATTTAATGTTTATGCTGGATTGGGAAAATTTATTGATAATTATGATAACTTGGTTATAAGAGATCAAGTTAATGCGGTAAATAAACTTACATTTAGAAATTTTGGTAGAGTTGTTATTGATTCTGACATTCCTGCTGCAACAAAAACTGGTGCATTAGTTTGTGATGGAAAAGATAGATTTAAATTTATTGGCGGAGAAATTGAAGTAACTTTCACCACTTATGATAACAACATTATTTTGTCTCAAAATAACACAAATTGTTTATTTGCCGATTTTGATATTATTGATTATCCTGTTGACAGGTATCCACTTGCTCCTATCAGGTCTCTGAATAATAGTCGATGCAGATATAGAAATATTGATGTATCCACGGTTGGCGGTATTGCCATGCAGACATTTGGTGACGATGACTGTACTTACGTAAGTGTTACAACAGAAAGTGCGACAACGAATAAATCTCTAATTGAGACAAATGACGGCACAAGAAACATTTATCTTGCTTGCACAACTTATTCTCCTGCAAATACAGTAACATCATCATTTAGTTTTAATGATAAATATTCTGTAGCATTGGGTAATTTGACAGTTGGTGGAGCTTATGGCGTTACCGTTGGTCATTCTGCGCCTTATGAAGCCAATTATTCTGTTGTTGCGGCTAATGTTTCTTCTGGCGCTTCTAATACATCATTCAACATTCAAGCTACAAAATATGCTGTTGTTGGATTAAATGTTGCTGATTCCGCATCCGCAGATTATTCTTATCAAGGTACATTGGGTTCTGAAAAAGTTGCTCTTATTGGAAATGTTGGTAAAGATGCGGCCAATCATGGGTATAGAACTGGTGCGAGATATACAGTAGTTGGTAATATTTCTGATGAGTGCGCAAATGGCTATCGCCCTCATGTTGATGATGGTGAAACTGTAGCGGTTGGAAATTTAGCAAACGGCGGAAATGGAACAGGCTTCAATTTTGGAATCATTGCTGGAATGATTAGGCATACCTTGGTCGGAAATGTTGCGACGGATGATAAAGTTACGCCAACACTCGTTACTGGATTTAAAGCAAATGAACAATCTTTGATGATTGGTAATGCTACCGATGGCAATGCTACTTTCCGCCAATTCGATGGGAATTATAGCAGTAATCCGAATAAAGACATGTCCGACACAACTAGAAATGGAACTCCATTCTCTAAAAATCTTTCTGGAGGTGCTGGTTCGGCTGGAGCTGGAACTCAATATGTTGGTCTTGAAATAAATGGTATTACTTATAAGTTTCTGCATGATGGAACAATATAAATTGTCTGACATTCAGGCGCAACATGCAGTATGCATTGCCAAGTTAATTTTATATGCCGATTCATTTGGTTATAAATTGACATGGGGAGATGCGAATAGAGATAAGCGCGCCTTTGGCGCTTGGGGCATAAAAAAACTTTATTCATCTGCTTTTAGTGTTCATAAGAAAAGACTTGCAGTTGATTTGAATCTTATAATTGATGGTGAATATATTACCAATGGAAATCACCCGGTGTTTAAAATGCTAGGTGATTACTGGAAAGAACTTCACCCGCTTGCAAGATGGGGTGGTGATTTTAAAAGCGGTGACGCAAACCATTTTAGCTTTGAATATAAAGGTTATATGTGATTAATCTAAAGTCAGAGCGCAGATGGCAAGTTAGGAAGCTAATAATAGCAGTTAATTTGATGCTATTGGGTATAGCCTATTATATGGATTATGTTGGAATAAAGCCAGATGCATTTATTAACGCAATGAATGGATTCCAGCTTGCATCTGCCGGATGGCTAGGGGTTGATTACTGGACAACTCCAAAGGATGACGTATGACACAAATTTATTGGTTTATAGCAGCCATTATAAGTGCATCTGCATTGTCTGGTTGGTGGTCGCATGATTACACTAAAAAGGGATATGAAAAGCAGGTGGCTGACATAAAACTTTCCTATACGCAGGCAATGATTGCCGATCAAATCCGACAGTCAAATAAAGAAAAGCAAATGCAAGCGGCCGCCGATGCCGAAAGTGACTCTTATTTTAAGGAGAAAATGGACAATGAAACCATTATTGATAATCTGCTTTCTAGCGTCGATTCTGGCACTAAGCGGGTGTTCGTGTCAACCAAAGCGGGAAGTTGTGGTGCAGAAGTGCAAGATTCCAAATCTTCCACCGGAACTAAACCAACCAATCGAGCCGAACTTTCAAGAGAAGCTACAAAAGGCGTTATTGAAGTAGGTGGTGAATGTAATGAGTGTGCGATTAAATTTAATTCACTTCTAAAAAGATATAACGATTTAAAGCGAATTAACGAAGAATAGCTGTTGACAAAGTCTTTTATTTGATAAAATTTAAAGGCATAAACGAAATGTAAACCTTATAAGGAACTATGATGGATGAGTTTATTTCAAGAATGTTTTCTACTCGAGATATGGCGCATTTATTTCATTTAAATATGCCTAACAAAAGTGGATACCAGCATATTTTAATTGGAGAATTCTATGAAAAGCTAATAAGTACATCGGATCATTTTATTGAGTCATACAAAACACTGACTGGGACAAAACTAGGTTACCCGATTATTAAGCCAAAAAAATTTACTGGTAACATGAAAGTTTTGCTTGAAAATGATTTAGATTATTTGATGCAAAATAGAGATGCATTAACAATGAAAAATCCAGTACTTGGCACTCTTTTAGATAATGTTTGCATTGCTTACATTGATGCCTTAAAAATTGAATGGTTGGAATAAAATGAAATCAACACCAAAGAAGAAACAAGTTAAGAAGTCTCCAAAGAAACGCACTGTTATTGCAGCAGGCGGTCGAGGGAAGACGAGAAATGCCTAATGATTAGTATGGCTATCACAGTATTGCTCTATTTGATGCTTACAGCTCTATTAGTTCAACCGAATAAAGATAGATTCATTGCGTCCAGTATTTTTGTATTTGCAATCATGATTCATGAGTGGACACTATCAAACCAGACTGGTCTTGTTTACTATGGTACAGCAGGTCTGTTTGATTTGATTGTTATCACAATGCTTCATTACATGAAAAGCGAAAGTGAACTTGTATGGTCGTTAATTAATATTTCATTTGTGTCAATGATAACCAATACTATTGGATGGATTATGTGGATGTTATGGATACCTCCTACACTTTATAACGCGGCATTCGTTGTTATTTACGGATGGGCATTTTTCAAACTTATAGGAAGAGATAAGAAAGATGTGGGAGGTCATTCGTTGGATCGCTGGTATTCTGGTTTTCGTATCAATAATAACCCAGGCAACGTCCATATACGTAAAAGAGAGGGCGAGGCGTGAGCGTGAAAGAGGCAATCAATCAGTTATCATGCAATCCAAAAATAGGGACGGCAATAGCGACATCGACAGTGGGGACGGGCATAAGTAGCTGGTTAGACCTTATACCAGACGATATTGGTAAACTAGCTACTGTGGTTGGTATCGTGCTATCAGTAATTTTGATTTACGCAAACATCTTGAAGATTGGAGCCGAAAAAGAACGTCTCCGAATGGAAAGAGATATGTTTGAAGCGAAACTAAAAGAGAAAGATTAATCTAGCATCTCCCTGCTTATTGTAATCCTTCCTACTTCTCCATATTCTTTATGGTAAGTAATCACTTTGGCATCTCTTCCGCTGTTGTATCCGCCTCCTGCCGCATGATTGTCTTTCGCCGATAGGGTTCTATGCTGCTCTTTTCTCATTAGATTATCTTCTTTCATTTCATCATGGTGATAGTGCCCACTATGAGCATAGCTATATTTAGTCCTACCGAACACTTCACGGAATTTTGATGCATATACCTGACTTATGCCACTAATTTTGCATTTATGCCCGTGGTGAGCAAATAAAGAGACATTCCCAAATTCATAGCAGAAATAAGAATCTGCGCTTGAATCTATTGTTATGTGTGGAGTTTCGGAATAGTGCATTTCGAATGCTGCAGATAGGATTTTTGAAGTTGTTTCGTTATGGTTTCCATCTGCCATTATCACGTGTACGTTATCGTATTTCTTTTCGAGCATTCGGATGATTGTGTTTATTGATCGTACTGCTACTTTAGCGATTAGATTGATAGGGACATCTACATCCAATACGTTTCCTGATCTAGGAGTTGTTCCAGTCTGATTGTCTGCATGAGTAAAATCTCCTAGCTCAAGAAATATGCACTGTTTCGCTTTTGGTGATTGCTCTATTGCTTTATCGAACCATTCATATAAAACACGCTCTGCTTTCTCAGTACACCAATCTTCATCTCCCGTTTGGTCTTGCCATGCAATCATTCCAAGATGATAGTCTGTTATGATATATAGATTTAATAAATCTTCATTTCCAAATGTTTTACATTTTTTTTCAGAATTATAAACTGGAATTTCTTCTTTTAATGAATCTACGATTGTTTCCATTAACTCAATTATTGACTGATCGCTAGCCTCAGCAATTGTCCATTGACCACCATCTTCAGTTTTTGTGTATGTAGATGTCTTTTTGACAAGCATTCTTTCCGGTATGTTTATATCTTTAAGAAAATGGCTTGTTTTTCCATAAGCCTCTGCGCGAGTCCTTACGGTTTTAACCATTCTCTCTACGCTTCTCTTGCTTACTCCTAATTTTTTGGCAGCTTGATTTTGAGATAAACCAGAAATAAGTAACTCAATAAGTCTACTTTGCTTTTCGGTAACACATACTTCTAATAAATGCTCATACATATCTTATCTCCAGATACTAAAAAGGAGCTTTTGCCCCATTAATTACGCTGCAAGTTCATGTTTTTGATACCAACGGTAGAAGCGCATGATTGCATCGACTTCTTTAACATATCCATTAACACCTGTTCCGAAGATTTCTTTTAATCCATTATTCGAATCAAGCAATCCTATCAATTCATTCTCTGATTTCGATTTGCTGAATAGTTTATATACAATCTCTTGTGCCTGATTTGGAAAATCATTAAATGTCATATCTGTACCTTTTTCTGTTTTTGTAAATTCATTGACTAAATCCAGCACGCTTTCAATTTTATGCTGGAACGAATTTTTATTATACTCCTCAAAGAATTGCATTTCATTTGCTCCTATTTGAATGCATAAAATTATTTTTTGTCAATATCTTTTTGCAACCAGCATGCATGATATAAAACTTCCCTGCCATTTTTAAATTTTAATGTAACATCACCCATTAGTGAAACTTTTACCGCCTTAGCAATCCTGCCTGAATACTTATCTTTAAAAATGATTTTATATTCATCTCCAATTACTATATCACTTGCATTCACTTCTTATCTCCAATTATCAAACCTAAAATAACGCATCTATCCGAAACTGTGCGACGAAATCTTTCTAACAGTGACCGACGAAAGAAACCTGACCTAAAGTTAATTGGCTCATCAGGTGCAAACATACAATCCCTGTCTGATTTATTATGCCGTCCGTTCCAATAGATAAAGATGCGCATAAATCACCTTATTTTAATAACTCAGGATTTTCGTATACATTCCCAATTACTTCACATGTTGAGGATAACCAAGAATCATGCTCGTCTTCATAAATTGAACTTCCTGCAAAACAGCACTCATTTTCATCATAATATACAAGTCCAACAATTTCATTTTCAGATGTAATGTCACCTTCATAAATATCTGTCCCATTCTTATCGACTAGACCAGTAAATGAATCTAGTCTATCTATATCTATTTCATCAAGTAATCCGTCAGAACACCATATTCCAATTTTATGTCCTGTATCAGATAACAATAATGTACAATCATTAGAAGGAACAATAAAAATTCCAGATTTTGTGTGCGCTCTAAACTTAATTTCTCTGTTCATAAATCACCTATTGATTGCTCCAACGAACCTTACACTTTTCGCAACAAAAAATATCGTGTTCGTTGTCTAGTTCTTCTTCACACCAATGGCACAAACCTGTCGGAAGTAATCCATGATTTGGCCGCTTAAAGTTCTTCTCTGCATGCGCACGCTCTCTTTCAGCGAGTTCGGTTGCATTGTCTAACTTGTCTGCATGGTTCATTTAAATTCTCCTGAGTCTAAAATTGCTTTTAATTTTTGTTTCTGAGCATCCCTAGCAGCATCCCAAGCAGCAGCCCTAGCAGCAGCCCTAGCAGCATCCCAAGCAGCAGCCCTAGCAGCATCCCAAGCAGCAGCCCAAGCAGCAGCCCAAGCAGCATCCCAAGCAGCATCCCAAGCAGCAGCCCAAGCAGCATCCCAAGCAGCATCCCAAGCAGCAGCCCTAGCAGCAGCCCTAGCAGCATCCCAAGCAGCAGCCCTAGCAGCACATAAATCTTCTTGCGTTGCATTACCTTCCGAATAGTTCCATACTGTAGTTAAACAAGAATCCACTCGTTCATCGTTTGCTAGGTACGACACGCTTGAGGCACACCACCATGCAAACTTTCTCCACAGATAATCGTACTCTGGCAAGCATTGTAGTGCCCAGATAGTATCATCAAAATCATTTGACTCAAGAATCGACGAAACTGGGAATGGCTTATCCATATCTGCATTAGTACCACCATTTGCTTTAAGTACTTTTGACCAACCATCTTTACATGGGTTATGTGATTTTATTTGATTCAGTGTAATCATTATTGGTTTCATTTGCAGTCTCCGTATGTAATTCGTTTTACCATTCTGACAAGTGCCGACTTTGAAAGATTGTACTCTTTCATTAGTTCGTCGTCACCGGCTCCACTTGCTTTCTTATTGCGAATCTCATTAACCTGTTCGCATGTGAACTTCGCTGTTCTTGATCTAGTACCAGGTTTAATCTTGTAACTCATATTAATCTTCTTGTGTAAATTGAATGCCAGTTTTTAGTCGGATAATTGAAATTTTCTTATCTGGATTGAATCCATGCTCTTTCGCAAGGAACTTTTCCAAATCGAAAATATCCATCCCGATACAGTCTGCGCGTGTTAAAAATGCTGTTTTCATGATTTCTCCAATAACTCAGGATTTTCGTAGATGTTTCCTAAAACAATACATTCTTTCCATTCAGATGGTAATCCAAGTGATGTAAATGCAGCATTATCATTATCATATTCAATTGAAAAATTTGGTATAAAATATGGGCTTTCTAAAATATCACCTTCATAAATCTCTTTACCATTCTTGTCGTGCAGTCCTGTAAATTGCATTACAACAGCATCTGGATGTGCATCAACGTTTCCAAATCCAATTATTGCATAATAATCACCGTCAATAAAAACCCCAGACATTTCATTGTCTTTACCATGCTCAAATCCAGTAACATCATATCTAATAAATTCGCCATCCCACGCTCTAAACTTAATTTCTCTCATTTCCATATCTCCTTAATTCAATTAAATAATAACCGCCATTAGACGGTTTGTATAATCAAAGTTTTTTATGACATCAGAAGGGAACGTCATCATCTTGGTCAAAATCATTAGGCGCGTAAGCGGGTTGCTGCTGTGGCCGTTGAAAGTTATTAGCCGCGTTATTCTGTGCCTGTTGTGGATTCTCCTGCTGTTGCTGTGCTGGTTGTGCTCCTGTGTTCTGTCCGCTAACAAAATCAAACCCTTCAATTGTCATAGTTGTCTTATATCGCTTCTCACCAGTATTTTTATCATCCCATGAGTCAGTAACTAACTTTCCAGATAGATAAATCTGTGTTCCTTTCGTTCCTGCGTATTGTGATAAAATCTCTGCTGTTTTGGAAAATGCCGTTGCGTCAAGAAATAATCTTACTTCTTTGTCTTTATACTTTTCAGAACACGCTAATCCAATTTTCGCAACTGCCATTCCTGATGCTGTATATTCAAGTGTAATGTCTCTTGTTAGCCTAAATAGGCCGTTAATCTTAGCTAGCATATGATTCTCCTTAACTCTTTAATGATTCACGAATAAATGTTTGTTGTTGTGTTCCGAAATCACCCCATATATCTTGTTGCTGTTCTCTACTTAACTCCATCCACAACTCCTTGATGACAGTAGGCTCGTTTGCAGCAATTCCGTTAACAATATTTGAAATATACCCGTTTCGTAAGGCTTTGGTCTTAAATGTGTTCTTTGGCTTAACCTGAACGTCACCCTGCGTATTATCCTGTGAATCTGCATCTTTGGTATCATCAATTGCAAATAACCCATTACAGGCGTATTTGCGTGCGTATGATGACGCGGCACCAGTAACTTGTGATTGATCGTTACCTTTCTTATCGAATGGCTCTCTAGCAAATGCTGAAACTGATTTAAATTCTTTTGTCTCGTTACATGTAATTGTAACCGTCGCCTTAACGTATACCCGCTCAGAAACTTCAACAATATCATCTGTAATAGTAATGTTGCAGTTATTTTCTGATAGAAGCGGCTTAACCGCCTCCATAATGTCTTCAAGATTTCGATAGTTGTAGTTACCGAAATTGTTTCTCTGCGACTTTGGTGCTTTAAGTTCTGACTGTATAGCAGTCAATTTAACTTCAATGCTCATTAATAATCTCCTTTAATAGTGCGTCTAACTTGTCGGTCTCTGACTTGTCCCATCCGCTATATGCGGCCTGAATTAACAATTCAGATACCTCACCTGCAAGCCCATAATATCCTTCGTCACACATTCTGTCTGACATTTCTTTCTTTAGACTTAGCTTTTCATCTTCATTCATCTTCCTTCTCCTTTTCTGCCAACTTTTCGCACTGCTCTGGAATAAACTCACGCAAGAACCAGTGACGCTTTAGAAACAGTTCTTCACTCACATATCCTGGATATAATGCAATCTTCAAAACCTCTAACGCTTGGTCAGGATGATTTTCCATTAATTCAGCAAGCATGTCGTCAATGTCTTGTGTGTGGATGTCGATTAGTTCTGACTTGCGATCGCTATCAAGAATATTTTCCTGCCGCAATCCTTGATCGTCATCCCACTGACTATCGTCTGCTATTCTGTTTTCATGATTACCGTATAGTGTTTTGTGCATCTTTCCATCTCCATTTAATTCAAATACATTATCAAAAACTTATCGACATATTGCCAATCAAAATATTTTATGACCGCTATAAGTTTTCGTGTTCGTCCACTTCATTTACAGCAGTTAGATGCAATGTTATGACCGAGCCAATAGATGCACCAAAAACAAACCCAATAACAAAACAAGCAAATCCAATTAATGCCATTGTCATTTATTAATCTCCTTCTGATAATGCAAAAACGCCTGCGTTCTAACTTCATCAATAAAGTTATACGCAAACACTTGCTTAACGTCGACTTCACAGCTTCCACAAACCGCAGTATCTAAAATCTCGCAATCAGTCCAGTTTGGCGTTCCTAGATGCGAAATCCATACACGTCCCTTAAATGTAATTCCGTTGTACTCGAAGTCGAATTGTTTTGAGTCGTCAAATAGGTTTAGTTTGTCTTCAATCATTGTTTATCTCCATCATCAATAAAACTTCGCAGATTGCTCGTCGTGGATTCTCGCAGTATTGCTCTGTATGAAATTCTTCTGAATCTTCAACCCAAGCGTTTCCAAGGTCAGCCATCACTCCAATTCCATATTTCTCAGCAATCGGCATTACGTCGTTCCAGTTTGAGCATGGGTCAAATCTAAATACCTGATCCATTGATCCATAGTCTTCAAATGAGAAATTATCGTCTTCATCAACATAATATTCAGGAACAAATTCAACCCATGAAAAATGTGGATTTTTGCATTCTTCAAAAAACTTAAAATTAATTTTCTTAACAACTGCCAAATTAACCTCATGATCGCTCATTTTTTCCAATTGTTCTTTCGTATAAACCATTTCAATTCTCCAATTAGTTCACTTTCAATTATGCACATATAAAACTATGTTGCAACCATTTTTTAGTTAAATTATTATTAATTGTGTAACTAAAATAAGTTGACCGTTTAAATTAAATTGTATATACTTTAGTTGAAATTAACCAAAGGAGTAGAAATGAAACAGGTAAAGCTTACAGACCAAGTAGATGAAAAGCTTTCTGAGCTGTCTAAGAAAAGAAAGGCAGAAGGAAGTCCAGTTGCAACCAAGCAATCAATTGTAGCTTCGTTAATTCTTGAGGCGCACAAG
>NZ_JBVBZF010000010.1:0-29621 GCF_057447755.1 Fusibacter sp.
AAGACGACGGTTTTTAACTGCATTACCAAGTTCTATACACCAGATCAAGGCACAGTGAAATTTAGAACAATAGAGGACAAAGAGGTTGAACTGATGGACTATAAGGTTCATGAAATTGTAGGACTCGGATTAGTGAGGACCTTTCAAAACGTAGAACTCATAAAAGATCTGTCCATTATAGATAATTTGCTCATTGGGGCGCATTCACAGTTTAAGTCCACCGTTCTTGAACAAGCATTTATGCTAAAGCGTGCTCGGACTGAAGAAAAGCGAATCCGGGAGAAAGCCATGAGGATTCTAGAGGATTTGAACCTTGAGGATAAAGCAGATGAAATCGCGGGCTCTCAGCCCTATGGCGTTTTAAAAAATGTAGAGCTGGCAAGAACCTTGATGAGCGATCCCAAGCTCATTATCATCGATGAACCGGCTGCGGGCTTAAATGAAACGGAAACGGAAGCACTAGCCAAGATGATTCGAAAAATCAGGGACAACTACCACTGTTCTATATTGATGGTGGAGCATGATATGGGACTTGTAATGAATACCTGTGAGCGCATTTGTGCAATCAGCTTTGGCAAGAAACTGGCTGAAGGTAGTCCAGAAGAAATTAAAATGAACAAGTATGTACAGGAAGCCTACCTTGGAAAGGAGGATGAATATGCTTAAACTTCAAGACTTAAGTGTGTCTTATGGCAGTATTAAAGCCGTTAAGGGAATTGACATCCACATTCAAAAGGGGAAGATTGTAGCTCTGCTTGGGTCAAATGGTGCTGGAAAAACATCAACCTTGAAAGCCATTTCGGGTATGCTGGCGATAGATCGAGGGCAAATTGATTTTAAGGGCCAATCCATTTTAAATTTAAAGCCTGAAAAAATTGCACAAAGGGGTATCGTGCAGTCACCTGAAGGGCGACAAATCTTTGTTTCACTAACGGTTGCTGAAAATTTGAGGGTTGGTGCCTTCAATGAAAAACGTAAAAGTGTAATCAAGGCGCGAATGGATTTTGTTTATGAGATTTTTCCCAGGTTAATGGAAAGACAAAATCAAATTGCTGGAACACTTTCTGGTGGAGAGCAACAAATGCTTGCCATTGGAAGAGCCTTGATGGCAAACCCAGAAGTGCTCTTACTGGATGAACCTTCACTGGGCTTGGCACCGCTTATTGTAAAAGCCATTTTCGAAATTATCCAAAAGTTAAATCAGCAGGGGGTAACTGTGTTGATCGTGGAGCAAAATGCCCTTCAAACGTTAAAGATAGCTGATTATGCCTATGTTTTAGAAACGGGAAAGATCATCATGCAAGGCAAGGGCACGGATTTACTTCAGGATGAGCGTGTTATAGAAGCTTATCTTGGTGGGAATAAATCAAAAAATTAGGAGGATTATGAGATGCAATTTAAAAAGAGTTTTATTATTTTATTGACATTTGTATTGGTAATGGGGATGTTATCTGGTTGTGCTAAAGCGGCAACTGCCACAACAAGCGAAGCGACAAGTGAGACTACAGAAGCGGTTACTTCATCAGGGGATACCGTATCAGAAGAAGTATCCCAAGGCGTTACAGATACGGAAATTCTAATTGGCAACAGTGCGGCAACAAGTGGTGCCTTTGCACCAATCGGACTTCCTTTTATTCACGGTATTGAGGCTTATCTTGAGTCTGTGAATTCGGCAGGCGGAATTGATGGTAGAACCATTAAGTTTATTCATTATGATGATGAGTTCGATCCTGCGACAACAGCTCAATACTTAGAGAAATTGCTTTATGAAGATAAGGTGTTTTCAGTGGTCGGCCATTTTGGTTCGCCATGTATCGCAGCAACTTTAATGGATCTTGAAGACAGTGGTGTTCCTGCAGTTTACTTCGCAGGTGGTGTTGCAGATCTTTATAGCACAGACGATCCTGATCGTACAATCTATCCGGTTCAACCGATTTATTCTTATGAAGGCAAAATCATGTCTGCTTATGCTGTGAGCTATTTTGATGCTAAGAAAGTGGCTATTATTTATACCAACAATGAAGCGGGCATTAACACTTTTGAAGGCATCAAAGACCAGCTAAAGGCTTATTCGGATGTTACAATCGTAGCAGAAGAGTCTGTATCACCAGGTCTTACAGATGCAACGGCACAAGTGTTAAAGGTAAAAGAGGCGGCTCCTGAGGTCATTATAATTCCTTCACTTTCTGCTGAACTCGCACCTGTCTTAAAAACCATGGAACAACAAGGCTTGTTAGGTGTACCAGTGGTTACAACATATTCAAACGTATCTAGTGTTTTTGTTGACAGCAACTACAACGAGGCGTCAAATGTAATGGACAACCTCTATGGTCTAGGCTGGGTTGATCTTGAAAGCAATCCACAAGTTTGGGACGAGTTTGTTGCCAACATGACAAAACTTGGTTACCAAGATGAATTAAATGCTTACTCAGCTACAGGATGGATTGCAGGTCATTTCTTCACAGAAGGTGTTAGACGTGTTGCGGACAATGGTCAGGTTTTAAACTTTAAAAATTACACTGATGCACTTGAAGCTGCACCAATTCAAAATCCATTTGGTGGTTCAATTGACTTTGCAGATGGCATGAGAACAGGAACGCAACAAATGGTCCTTTCAAAAGTAGATGTAAATAGTCCTTCAAAATGGACTGCAGTTACTGGATTTTCTGGTGTAGAAGATTTAAAATAGGGTTAGGTGATAAAATGGTAGAGATGGAATTCAAAAAAATGCAAGTCAATAATGAAATCATCGCTTATAGAGAGTGTGGAGAAGGTCCAAGAACACTTTTGTTGATTCACGGAAATATGTCTTCATCATTGCATTTTGACCATTTGATGGATGCACTTTCAGAGGAATTCAGGATACTTGCCCCAGATTTAAGAGGGTTTGGTCATTCTTCATATCATGAAGCCTTTGACTCTTTAAAAACCTTGAGTGAAGATCTAGAGTTTTTTGTGGACAAGTTGAGGTTAAAAGATATTGAAATCGCAGGTTGGTCAACAGGTGGTGGCATTGCCATGCAGTTTGCAGCAGATAATCCGGACTTGGTCAAGAGACTAATCTTGATAGAAAGTGTTGGTGTAACAGGTTATCCTATGTATATGAAAACAGAAAATGGTTCACCAGATTTTTCAAGACCACTTTATACCAAGGCCGAGATCCAAGCAGATCCTATACAGGTTGCTCCAGTTCTGGAAGCGTTAAAAAAAGGTGATGCTTCCTTCTATAGAGCACTTTGGGATGCGGCAATTTATACTGGTGCTAAAAAACCGGATGCAGAAGATTACGTACGCTATATTTCAGAGATGCTATTACAACGTAATCTGGTGGATATAGATTATGCTTTGACAAGATTTAATATAACGGATAAGGAAAACGCATATGGCATGGGGACGGGTGATGTTAAAAAGATCAAGTGCCCTGTGACAATTGTACAGGGCGACAAGGACATTGTTGTTCCCATGACCATGGCAGAAGAAATTCTAGACCACCTCAAATGTGAAAAAAGCTTAAAGGTTTTAAAAAATAGTGGCCATAACCCAATGGTTGATCAACTGGATAAGTTAGCTGCCATTATTACTGGATAAACATTGCTCTAAGCAATTGGCACTAATATCATGGTTAACATATTTATAATCAATGAAGGCAAATCTATATATGCTTTACTAAAAGAGTATTTTTATTGAAAGATTATTGAAGAGGAGTGTGGAAATGGCGTATTTCAATTTGGATGGTAAACGTGCCTACTATGAGGTTCATGGAGAGAATGATAAGACCTTGATGATTCTCAATGGCATCATGATGAGCACGTCAAGCTGGTTGCCCTTTATACCCATGCTGACAAAAACGGCGAAAGTAGTCCTAGTGGACTTCTTCGATCAGGGAAAGTCAGATTTTATGTCGGAAGACTATACTCAAGACATTCAACTTGAACTCGTTGAAGCACTTCTCGATGCACTTGACCTTGAGCAGGTGACATTACTAGGTATTTCATATGGTGGTGAAATTGCGATGAAGTGCAGAACATCACGTGTGTCACAGCTGATTTTGGCCAACACAACGGCAATAACAGATGAAGCACTTAAAGCGATCGGTAACAATTGGATCAATGCAGCACGAACTTTTGATGGATCACAATTTTTTAATGCAACAATCCCGCCGATCTATTCAAAGGGATTTTATAATGTTCGTATTGATTGGTTGTCGGAGCGCGAAAAGATGTTCAAAATCGCATTTAAACCAGCATGGTATGAAGGTTTTATAAGGCTTGTGAGGAGCGCGGAATCTCATGATGAACGCTTGAGATTAAATGAGATCAAGATACCGACCATGATCATAGGTGCTGAAGAGGATGTCATCACACCTCTTAAGTGCCAAAGTGAGCTCAATGCAGCAATAAGGGATTCAAAATTCGTCGTGATTAGTGACTGTGGACATGCGGCGATGTATGAAAAGCCTACAGAGTTCTTTAGTGTTGTGGTGGGATTCATGATGTGTGGTTATGACCAGTTTAAATTTTAGAATGCTTTATTAAAAGAATCACCTTAGAGGGTGATTCTTTTTTTAGTGGCTTATAGGTCAGAAATAAGACAAACTATTAGAAAACTTCAGACGCTTACAAAATAGTTTAAAAACGTTATTTCATTCACAATTTATTTGCATTTGCGTTATAATGTAGACACAAGTAAAGGGTAAACTGTTAATAAGTTAAGTGAAAGCTTAACCCCCCATAACCCCTAACATTATTAACCCCAATTAATAATAAAACCCCATACGAATTATTGGTGGGCAACCCCCAAAACGCCCACTGCTATAATTCCCCCCTAAAAATATATTTATTTTGAAAGCTTCAAGCATATGCTGAAGCTTTATTTTTTTTTTGTAAGTTATGGTCTAAGAAAATGGGTCCCAACCTTTTTCTTGTTGAATTTTCATTCAAAAACAATATAATGGTAATAGGTGTTTTCACACCATATTTCACTGAGAGAGAGGCAAACCTTAAATTATGAAAAATAAATTTGCAAAACAACTTGGGCTACTTGGAATTATTGGCCTTGTCATAAAGATTATCGGCGCACTTTACCGATTGCCACTTGCCTACATTATGCCTGAGGATGCCGTGACGTATTACTCAATCGCATATCCTTGGTACACCTTTTTAATTGTCATTTCGACAACTGCCTTACCGGCAGTTATCGCCAAACTGACAGCTGAATATGGGGCAAAGGACGATATTCAAGGACAGACTTTGGTATTTGATGTTTCAAGACGCTTGATGAAGGTCTTTGGAATCATAACCTTGATTTTCTTGTCTTCCGCAGCAGGCATTATCTCAAGCGCATCCGGATATTCAGAGAGTATTTATTCGTTTTTTGTATTAGCAATTGCTTCTTACTTTGTAGCGTCAAATGCTGCTTATAGGGGCTATTTTCAAGGGACTCAGAGACTTGAAATATTCGGTATATCACAATTGTTTGAACAGCTTGGTAGAGCAATTCTCGGGCTATTACTCGTTTGGTTCTTAAGTACTCTAGCAGCACCCAACTCGTGGCTTGCAGCGGCAGGTACTTCTGGAGCAGCATTTGGTGCTTTAATTAGCTGGATTTACGTAGCAAACAAATATAAAAAATTAAACAAGGTCACTTCACAGAAGATTGTCTTAAGAGATCATAAACCCTTGATCAAAAAGATTTTAAAAATGGTTTTTCCAATTGCACTTGGCGCATCTATCATGCCATTACTTACAATAATTGATGCTACTATGATCATTTGGAGACTTAGACAAACGGGCTTTGGGGATCAGGCTGGTGTCATGTACACCTTTATCACTTTTTACTCTGTACCAATCATCAATTTGGCTCAGGTTATCTTTACGGCACTTCAAGTGAGTTTATTGCCAATGATTACGCGTGCCTACACACAAAAAAGTGAACAATTTAGAGAAAAGGTATATTTGGGAATTTTGACTTCACTGCTTCTTGGATTGCCGATGGGACTTGGGATTGCTGCCTTTTCAAGAGAAATTCTCGTGTTCTTGTATCCCAACAAGGCTGAGATGATTGTAGGTGCAGCACCAGTACTCGGCATTTTAGGTCTTGGGGTTGCCTTCTTATCACTATACCAAGCCTCTACAGGTATTTTACAAGGCATTAATCACTATAAGAAGCCTGTTAGAAACTTGTTTGTGGGTGCAGTGGTTAAAGTTATTACGGCATATATTCTCTTGGGAATACCAAGTCTTAATATTAAGGGTGCTGCAATCTCGACCTTGCTCGCATATGCAGTGGCATCGACACTTAACATCTTAGTCGTACTCAAGCATGTTGAAATGCCAAAATCATTCATTAAGAAGGCGGGTTTAACACTATTTTCAAATGCTGTCATGATAATTGCAGCAAAAGGCGCCTTTAAACTGGTCCACCTTCAGCTTGGAGATCGTTTAAGTTTGTTCGTGGGAATTCTTGTGGCGGTTGTCGTGTATGCTGGTTTAATGTTGGCGACTAAAGTGGTGACAAAAGAGGATTTAACTGCAATGGATAACAAATAGAATTATTGTTATTAAAAAATAAAGGACCTTGCAAGAGTGTTGATTTTAAATCACCCTCTTACAAGGTCCTTTTTATGTTGAGATTTATCTTTTACAATTCCGATTTCATATGCATAACCATATTTATGATGATCTGTGTTGAGTTTTTAGCCGCCTCTTTAGCAAACTCAGCATAATTCACATGTGCTGAACCATCAGCCTTGTCAGACATTGATCTGATGATGACAAATGGCAGTTTGTTCAAGTGGCAAACATGTGCAATGGATGCGCCTTCCATTTCAGTTGTATGTGCACCGAAAGTCGTTTCGATGAACTCTTTACGTTCCACAGAAGAAACAAACTGATCACCGGATACGATTCTACCCTTAAAAATTTTATGTGTCTTGATCTCTTCAATACTTGAATTGTAAGCAAGGTCTACTAAATATGGATTGGCAACAAAAGTTGAAGTTTCCATTTGAGGAATCACGCCGTATTCATAGCCAAAGCCAGTACAGTCGACATCATGCTCCATACAATCGGTTGAGATTACGATGTCACCTACATTGAGGTCATCGTGAATTGCGCCAGATACGCCAGTGTTTACAATGGCATCCACCTTGAAATTTGAAATGAGAATTTGTGAGCAAGCAGCTGCATTAACTTTTCCAATACCACAAGTGACCACAACAACCGCTTTATCGTGCAAAGTACCTGTGTAGTAAGTCATGCCTGCCATTTCAACTGTATTTTCTACTTTCATTTTGCTTTTGAGAATCTCGGTCTCTAAATCCATTGCACCAATGATACCTAATTTCATATTTATCTCCGTTCTTTTAAATCTATAATGTATTTAAGATGACTGATTGATATTGCAATTTTAATCAGAGCTATTGAAAGACTTTGTAATTTACTCTGGATAATTTAAGTTTTCAGAAGTTGCATGGTTTAGGACTTCAAGATAATCGAGTGCTTCTTTCTTTGCACCTTCTAGGTTGTGTAATTTGTAATTTCCACATTCTACTTCGCTAGCGCCAGGAATTTCGCCTTCGTATGCTGAGACAAATTCAAAAGCACGCTTGAGTAATGGTAAGATTTCAGCAGATGTATATGCACCGTTAACGATGAGATACATGCCTGTGAGACATCCCATTGGCCCGAAATAGACGATGTTTGACTTGAATGCGTCGTCATTCCTTACAAATGTCGCTATTAGGTGTTCAAGTGTGTGAATAGAGCCATTTTCAAGCATTTCACTGTTTGGGAGTTTCATTCGAATGTCAAATGTCGTTAGGGTTTCAGCGCCAAAATGGTCAATGCGAGAGACATAAACACCTTTTTTGAGTTTAATATGATCCACTGTAAAACTTTCGATTTTTTTCATTTTCAGCTTTGCATGATGTCTTAAACTGCCATCACGCACTCCTTTCTATTTTTTATTTCAATTGACATTGTATCACAAAAAGGACCTTAAGAGACTAAAAAAAATCGAAATGGGTATTAAATAAATACCTATACAAGTGTTTATAAAATGGAGGTCTAAATATGAAAAAAAGCAATATAGGCAGAATATTGGGGATTTTGATATTTGCAGTTATCCTATCAGCATGTGCTGCAAATTCGACAATAAGTGAAAGTGAAAATGAAGCTGCTGTTATTGAAGATTTACCAACCTTTACCCTTGAAGAACTTGCTAAATACAACGGCAAAGATGACATGCCAGCTTATGTGGGGTATGAGGGTAAGGTATACGATGTCAGCAAAATCAAAGCATGGCAAAATGGCATTCATCAAGGGAAATATGAAGCAGGACAGGATCTTACTGAAATTCTCAATAATGTAGCGCCACATTCACCTAGTCGATTGATAGACAATGCACCTTTGGTTGGTACACTTGAATAAAAGCAGAATCAGTTGCTAGTCAAGGTATTTATATGTCTATGCATCCCCTAGAAAAGAGAAAAAGTAAAGAGAACATAAAAAACACATCCATTCTCAAGTGAATGGATGTGTTTTTTTACATAACTCATATTAAAACATCCGACCATAGCTTATAATAGAAGTAAGGCATTAGAATCTTTTTGATCCATGGGGGGCGTATGACATTTAAGGGGCTTAACAATCGATCCATTCAATCTAGAATCATGAGCTTGTTGATCATCATGTCAATCACCTTGATTTTAACCTTGGGGCTAGTTTTTTACAACAATACTGTATCTAGAGTCAAGGAATCCAAGAAGCGTGAAATGACAACACTTGCGATTGAGACGACTAACAAAATTGAAAGATTCCTATTTGAGCGTTCGGCTGATGTTAAGGTTTTAGCATCTTCCAATATACTTAATGCAGATACAGTAAGTCTTGCTGTTCAGAGTCATTATCTTGAAAATGTCGTAAAAGCATATCAAACCTATGATGAAATATTTGTACTAGATAACTTTGGAAATTTGATGATAACCACTAATATGGAGACAGGAAGCTCGACCGCAGATTTCTATCTTGACAATTTTATGACGGAGGCATCTTTTGTTTCGGATTATATTTTAGAGGAAACACCTTATATCTTTTTTTCCGAGCCCATTATGGAAGAGGGGGAAAAGAGAGGTGTTGTTGTCGAAAAAATGAATTTTAAAGCAATTGAAGATATTATAGAAAATGTAAGGGTTGGTGCCAGAGGTCATGCCAAACTTATAAAGCTTGAACCAGGTGAAAAACTTGAGGACATCGTCGGGATAAAGGAACAGTACTCGGAATCTGATCGAGGAATGGTCTTGACTGCAACCTACCCTGTGATCAAGTATGAGACGCAATCAGATCAATGGGTTCTAAGTGTAAGCCAGCCTGCGAGTGAAGCCTATGGCATCATTAGAGATATTGAAAAGTATTTTGCGATTGTCATTTTAGTATTCTTTGTGATTGTCTATTTCTTTTCTAGAATCGTTTCACAGAGTGTGACCAAACCAATCCGACAGTTGAAACAAAAAATTGGTGAAATTATGAATGATCAGAAGCTATTTACTTCAAATGTCGTCACCAGTGATGAGGTTAAGCATCTGACATCTACTTTTGATTTTCTACTTGAAGAACTCAATTTTATGATGCAGAAGGTTCTCGAGAAATCAGGTGAGGTTGCTTATATACAAGAAATTAGAAGCACGATGTCTAATTTAATTGAGCACATGCCAAATGGTATTGTCACAATAGACGGTAAAGGTGAAATCACTTCCATGAACCCTGCTGCTGAAGAAATATTGGAAGTGAACTTGGTGGGTGAAAATATCTTTAAGACACCACCGCCTCATTACGAAGTCTTATTCTATCACTTAAAGGAAAGCATGCTCAATGATGTCACTCAAAATGAAACCTTAGAATTTGAAGATGAAAATACCTTTAGTAAAAAAGTCATCATCAGTACTTTAAAACAAATGGATATCAACGATGTCATCATCGGTATGACTGTCGTAATTCAAAATTTGGAGGAAAGACAAAAATTTGAGGAAAGTGTTGTAAGGGCCAAGAGGTTATCAGAGCTTGGTGTTCTTTCAGCGGGTGTTGCACATGAAATTAGAAATCCTTTGGCATCCATAAAAGGATATGCACAACTTGTTTTCAGCGAACTTGATGATGATAGTCAGGCGAAGGCAGACCTGAAAATTGTACTGAGTGAAGTTGAACGCTTAGATAAAATTATTGATCGATTTATGACTTTTGCCAGTCCAAGTCAACCTGATTATAAGGAAAACGATCTTGATAAGCTGGTTCAAGATGTGTTACACCTTCTCACAAAATCAATTGAACTTCAGGATGTGCATGTGGAGACGAAACTGAGTATAAATGAACCCGTTTTTATGGATTATGATCAAATGAAGCAGGTCCTTATCAATGTCTTTATTAATGCCATTCAAGCTATGCCCAATGGTGGCATATTAAAAATTGAAACCAACATAAGCAGGGTTCGAGATGATTATGAAATTAATATAATAGATACTGGTGAAGGTATTCCTAATGACATGATTGAGAAGGTGTTTGCGCCATTTTTTACCACAAGACAACAAGGGACTGGTCTTGGACTTTCCATATGCTCTAGAATTGTCGAAAGTCATAAGGGCAGATTCGAAATACAAAGTAGGCAAGGTGTTGGAACTCAGATTACAATCAAACTCCCACGCCAAAGAAAGGAACTTGGGCTATGAAAAAGCTTTCAGTATTAATTGCAGAAGACGAAAAAAATCTAGCACATTTGCTTGAGCGTGTTTTGACGAAGGAAGGCTATGCCATCTATTTAGCCTTTGATGGTGAAGAAGCACTCGAAGTTATTAAGGCGAATAAGATTGATATTGTCCTCACTGACATAAAAATGCCAAAGGTAGAAGGCATGTCGCTACTAAAGCAAATTAAAGAAATGGATACATCCATTGAAGTAATTGTGATGACTGCATTTGCCACCATTGATACGGCAATTAATGCCCTTAAAATGGGTGCAAGAGATTATATTAGAAAGCCCTTTGATATTGATGAGATTGTTGATGCCGTTAACAAAACTAGTATGCTCATTAAGAATGCAACCTTAAGTGGTGAGGAGCAATTTGTATTTAGTGAGATGCTTGTTGCCAACAGTCCCAAGATGAAAGATCTAATCAAGATGGTCAAGAAGGTGTCTGGAAGTGTTGCCAACATATATATTCAAGGAGAAACAGGTGTTGGTAAAGAGTTGATTGCACATGCTATACATGAGCTAAGTGACAGACATGACCATCCTTTTATCAAGGTAAACTGCTCAGCATTACCCGAAACCTTACTTGAAAGTGAACTCTTTGGATATGAGAAGGGCGCTTTTACTGGGGCGTTTGCAAGGAAACTTGGGCGATTTGAACTTGCCAACGGCGGTACGATTTTTCTAGATGAGATTGGGGATATATCACCATTGATACAGCTTAAACTCCTTAGAATTATTCAACAAAAAGAGCTTGAAAGGCTTGGTGGGACTCAGACAATTTCTCTGGATGTACGTATCATCACTGCCACAAACAAGGATTTAGAGGCACTTGTCAAAGAAGGGATATTTAGAGAAGACCTTTACTATCGTCTCAATGTAATTCCTTTAACAGTTCCTGCTTTGCGAGAACGACCTGAGGACATTAGAGAGCTTATCGAGACTTTTATGTCCATTTCTTCATCGCTCTATCAAACCAAGCCTAAAGCCATTGAACCTGAAGCCTTAGAAGCGCTTGTGCAGTATCCGTGGCCTGGGAATGTCAGGGAACTTGAAAATATAATTGAACGGATTTTAATCATCAGTGAAGGTGCTTCGATAAAATTAGAAGATTTACCACCTAAAATTTTAAAGAAAAATACTTTGCCAAGTGAATCTTTAGAAGCCTACAAAGAGACTGTGGAAGCTGAAATTTTGAAAGAAGCGCTCGAAAGCTGTCAGGGAAATATCACAAAGGCGGCGGAAAAATTGGGCATTAGTAGACGTTCACTTCACCGAAAAATTAATAAATACAACCTAAATGAATAGTCATTCAGGATGCTGAATATTTAGTATCGACCAAATATTCAATAAGAACGATCAAAAACAGAGACAAAACTGTCACAGTGGGACAAGGATGTCTTTGTTTTTTTGTCTGCTAAGACACTTGGGACAAAAAATGCCTTGGAAATAGTAGCTTTATCCGAAAATTAAGATTGGCATGCGATTTGCGTATTATAGTATTGTCACATATTTAACAAGGAGGAAGCGTTATGGATTTCAACACAGGTAATACGGCGTTTATGCTGGTTGCCACAAGTCTCGTTATGTTTATGACACCGGGATTGGCATTTTTTTATGGGGGATTAGTAGGTAAAAAAGGCGTACTTACGATCATGATGCAAAGCTTCGTGTCACTGGGCATCACGACTATTTTATGGTTTACAGTGGGCTATTCGCTCTGTTTCAGTGGCGATATCGGCGGCATTATTGGAAACTTGGATATGGCATTTTTAAGAGGAATCTCAATTACAGATTCACTTTCGCCTGAAAACAATATTCCCTTATTGATCTTCGTTGCTTATCAAATGATGTTTGCAGTGATTACGCCGGCCTTAATCACTGGTGCATTTGCAGAACGTGTCAGGTTCAAGGCATACATCATTTTCCAAATTGCATGGCTTTTACTCGTTTACTTCCCATTTGTACACATGATATGGGGTGGCGGAATCTTGGCGCAAATGGGCGTTCTCGACTTCGCAGGTGGTATCGTGGTACATGCAACTGCGGGTATGGCGGCATTGGCTTCAGTTTTCTTCGTTGGAAAACGTTCAGAGGGTCATCAAGAACCACATAGTATTCCGCTTATTGCAATTGGAACGGCAATTCTCTGGTTCGGCTGGTATGGCTTTAACGCTGGAAGTGAGTTGAGAGTAGATGAAATTACATCGCTTGCTTTTTTAAACACAGACATCGCAGCTTCGTTTGCAGCCATAGTTTGGCTTGCAATTGAATGGAAAACCACAGGTAAACCTAAGTTTGTCGGTTTGCTCACCGGTGCGGTAGCAGGTCTTGCAACCATCACGCCGGCAGCTGGCTACGTGAGCATGGGCACTGCAGCCCTCATTGGCTGTATTGCATCTGTTGTTTGCTATATGGCGATTGGCCTTAAGAACAAGTTAAATTGGGATGATGCTTTAGACGTTTGGGGCGTTCATGGTGTCGGTGGTATAACAGGCGTTATACTCTTAGCAATTTTAGGCAATAAAGCCATTAACCCTGCAGGTGCAGACGGGTTAATTCATGGCGGGGTTCATTTCTTCATCGTTGAAGTGGGTGCAGTTATTTTGGCTTCAGCATATGCATTTATAATTTCTTATGGCTTACTTTATTTAATCGACAAAGTGACACCTGTTAAAGTGGATGCCAGTGAACAGGCAGCTGGTGTAGACGCAATATTACATGGTGAAACTGCTTACTTTATGTAAATGGTCATGTGTCAGACTGACCCTATCAAATGAAAATTTTATCCAATTATTTTTGAAACACACAACCCTAAAACGCCCGATAGATCATAATGGTTTATCGGGCGTTTTGTTTTTGATTTTAGATGTTTTCAGGACCATTATCTTATGTAATAAAAGTCCACTTGACTCGAATGTTCATCAGAGAAATGATAGCCATCAAAGGAAATTTTCTTAATCTCTGATAAGGTGTCTAATTGGTTCATAATCATCTCGTTGAGGAAGCGACCACGCGCCATCTTTGAAAAGGTTGCTTTATTGATGAGCCTGCCTGTACTTTGGTCTATTTCTCTAAAGTGAATGTTGATTTTATTTCTATTCACGTTTTTAGAAAATTCATCAGAGGCGAGGTTGATGTAAATCTCATCTTGTGGAAGATTTTCATCCAAGTATAATTTCCAATGGTCATAGAGTTTAATATCAGGCAGTCTGGTTTTATAATCTAAACGATAGGCTGTTATGGTTTCAAAGGGGTTGAGATAGCCGTAATAGGCACTTAGTAGGATTAAATGCTGATGGATATATTCAAGTGCCGCTCTGTCATATTTGTCGAGTGATAATTGCTTGTAAACAAGTCCTGTGTAGAAGAGGAGGGCTGGTGTTCCTGAAGACAATTCATCAAATGGTTTCTGACAAGCATACTTCTTCAGGGGCTCTATAAGTGCAGCGCGTGCTTCAATTATTTTATTTTGGATGGAAGCCCTTTGAACATAAGGTATCCACAATTCAGGTGTTTCTGCTGGCTTTTGAGTCTTACTGGGTGAAATGATGATTTTCATGTATTCTCCTTTTGCAGTGAATTAATATCTAAAAAAGATTAAAGTTGAAGAAATATATGGCCGATATACTATATATAGGATAAAATATTAATAAGACCGAATATATTGTAGGTTTTACAAAAAGTGCGCATTTTTTTACCTAACTTTAAACATGATATAACAAACCGTTGATACCATAAGAGTAGCAAAGGAGTGATCATATGTCAAAGGTTCTAGAGGTAAGAGGAGATTATAAAATTTTAGCGACAAATCGAGATTATGTTGTCATCAATATGACATTAGCTTACGAAAATCATGCGCATTTTAAATCAATCCAACCATTGCACCACTTGTTAACATTGATAGAACACGGTCTTATGCCAACATCACCATACTTAATGAAGGCAGCAAAGCGTTTGCTAGGTGATGATTTTGAAAGTTTGACACCTAAGAAGAAAAAGGACAACTATAATAACCATCATAGAAAATCAAGGGCACGATGTGCTTAGAAAACCAGCAGCATTCTTTTGAATGCTGTTTTTTGATGAATATAATCTTGTGAAAAAAGATCGGTTAAATCAAAAATCCTCACTAAGTTAACAAAATACAATTATAATGTTACAATTTGATTGATTTGGGTAGAAATAATATGATGGCTCAATTAAATTGTGGTGTTTTTGTGAGGTGTGGGGGTAATGAAGACAACTTTTTTATACAATGATTTGTTAAAATTTGATCAATCTATTCAAATGATGATATCAAATTCAGATGTCCTAAAATGTGCAGAGACATTTGTATTTTGCATTTATACTCAGGCAAACGGAAAGAATGCCTATCATTATAAGATTGGAGATGAAAGTACAATAGAGAGGATGAAGTCGCTTGTTACACCAGATGCTTTACAAAATGCACTTTTTTCAGAAGGAAACATCCAGTGTGTTGCATTTAACAGCTTTCTTGAGGATGATGATGTCAGAACAGATTACTTTGAAGTAGCACTTGTGTCAACGAACACTTTAAATCGTGACCAACCATTTGTGGGATGTGTTTATTTTACGATTGATAAGTCCTATAGACCCGTTTTAGAAGTGGCGCGTCAGAAGAAGTATAACTTTTTATTAATCGACTTCCTCATGCACTACATCCAACTTGAAATTGAAAATTATGAAAAGCTCTATTACTTGATTGATTTTTTTTCTGAACTAATATCGGTTAAAGACCTCAACATGCCATATCATATGACGAATGTAGCCAATTGGTCGATGCTGATTGCTAATGAGCTCAATTTAAAATATGAAGAACAGCTTGTCCTTTATGTGGCCGCTTTAATTCATGACGTAGGTAAAATGTACATACCTGACAACATCATCAATAAATCGACCAAATTAACAGATGAGGAGTATGAGCAGGTTAAGATGCACTCTGAGAGAGGATACGAGATCACTAATGCCGCCTTATACGGGATGCATTATTTCAGTCAAGTACCAAACATTATCAAGCATCACCATGAACGATTTGACGGCAGTGGTTATCCCGCTAAGTTAAAAGGTCATGCAATTCCGCTGTTAAGCCGAATAATCGCAGTGGCAGATGCCGCAGATGCAATGATGTCAAGACGAGCCTATCGGGATTTACTCTCAGAGGACTTTATAATCAAGGAAATATTAAGGGGGAGTGGCAAGCAGTTTGACCCTGACATAGCCGATGTCATGGTAGAGCTCATTCAAAACCGGAAAAAAGAAAATGGTTCGCATTATGTTGAAGATTCAAATTTTATTCCTCAGACATCCTTAAACTTTTTTTATGATAATTTTAAAAATCAGCGATCTTATTTGGGAAACTTAATCATACATAAACAGTCTGGGAAGTTAATAATACATAGTGAAGATTCATTTTTTAAGCTTGACCTTAATCGAATATATAAACCATCCATCAGTTTCTTTGCTTTTCATGATTTTTTGGAGTATGAAATAGAAATTATCGGCACAGCGAGTAATCAGGTTTTAATATCGGAATTTAAATATGTACCAACAGACAAGTACTTCTCTCTGATTTGGGAACTGACTGGATTGTTGAAAACTGCCTTAAACAAGAACGAAGTGATCAAAATTATTAAGGTAGGTGGAGATACCCTTGTTTTTGAGGTCAAGGACCAAGGGGTAAAAGAGCGTTTGGTTTCTTGCATTGATAAAAATGCCACAATAGATTTCACGCTTGAAGTGGATGATATTAAGAAGCATTTTTCGTTGTTGGGCCGAATAATCCGCTTCTTTAAATTTCAAAGTGCCACAGTATTTGTCTTTAAATATACCAATATTAACAGTGTTGAGAGGGACTCTATTTTAAGGTTGCTCTTTAGAAAACAGATGCATGATCGAAAACTGAGAGGGTAAAAATTTTTGAGTAAGACATTAAAAAAGCGCTGATGCTACGCATCAACGCTTTTACTTTTTATGATAAATTTAGCTTACTTCAAGATAGACAAGAGCAATTCTCTCATGACTTTGCAAGCAGTTGCAGTACTCACACCAGTTTGGTCGTAATGCGGTGATAATTCCACAATATCCGCACCGATGACATTGAGATCTGCAAAGGATTTGATGATTTCCATCATTTCATGGAAGAAAATGCCGCCTGGTTCAGGCGTTCCTGTACCGGAGAAGATTGATGGATCGAGGACATCAAGGTCAATTGTGATATAGCAAGGTGTTTCAGGACCAATAGCAGCAATACGCTCTTTAAGTGTCGTAAATGAAAACTTCTCTAAATGGGTATGTGCTTTAGCCCATTCGAACTCCCATTTTTCACCTGAGCGGATGCAGAATTGATTGATTTTGCCATCACCCATGAAGTCCCAAGCACGTCTAATCACCGCTGCATGTGATAGGGGTTCACCCATGTAATGGTCTCTTAAATCTGTATGTGCATCAAAATGCAATAATACAAGATCAGGATGGGCTTCGTAAGATGCTTTAATAGCGCCAAGTGAAACCAAATGCTCACCACCAATTAAGAAGGGCTTTTTACCCGCTTTTAAAATGGTTCTTGCCATATCTTCAATGGCATCAAGCGATTTTTGTGCATTTCCAAAAGGCAAGTCAAGATTGCCTACATCCGTTAGGGCATAGTCAGCAAGATCTTTATCTTGGTAAGGGCTATAGGTTTCAAGACCATATGAGTCCATGCGGATAAAATCAGCCGCAAATCTCGTTCCGGGTCTAAATGAAGTTGTTGAATCAAACGGTGCACCAAAGATGACAAGATCAGCATCGTTGAAATCTGAGTCACAACCAATAAAGGTATGAATATTTGAATGCATATTGACCTCCACTATTCTGCTAACATCTTTTTAACGAAAGTTGGAAGTGCAAAACAACCTGTATGAAGATCTGTGTTGTAGTATTTTGTTTCAAGCCCAAAAGCTTCCCATTCTTCTTTTTTAAAGTCTTTGATTGGATCAAGCGACTTAGAAGCAAATCCAAACAACCAATGTCCTGATGGATAGGTTGGCATATGGAATTGATATACCTTGCTGATTGGGAAAATCTTTTCAATTTTATCATGTGAACGTTTCATTTCACGTGCGTAATTTGGATAGTAAGGGCTTTCGTGTTGGTTAATCAAAATGCCGTTGTCTGTAAGAGCGTTGAAGCAATCTGTATAGAAAGCTACAGAAAATAAGCCTTCACCAGGTCCAATTGGATCTGTAGAATCCACTAAGATAAGATCGTATTCGCCAACCTTGCCTTCGATGAATTTAAGACCATCTTCAAAGTAAAGCGTAACTCTTGGATCACCAAGTTTGTCTGCCGTAATTGGAAGATACTTCTGACAAGCTCTTACCACCATTTCATCTATTTCAACCATATCTATTTTTTCGATGTGCTTGTATCTTGTAAGCTCTCTAACTGTGCCGCCATCGCCACCGCCGATAACGAGTACGCGTTTGATTGATGGGTTAGTTGCCATTGCAACGTGTGTAATCATATCATGGTATACAAATTCATCTTTCTCGTTTACCATCATTAGACCATCAAGTGTGAAGAATGTACCAAATTCTTCTGATTCAAAGAAATCAATTTGTTGAAAAGGGCTTGTTTCTGAGTAGAAGTGTTTCTTTACTTTTATTGAAAAATTAACCGTATCGGTGTGTTGTTCCGTGTACCATAATTCCATAATAAATCCTCCTTAATCTTAAACGCCAATATCAGCGTTATAATTTTAAAAGTCAATGCTTCATCTTGCCAAGTTCTCTATGTGAACACCCTGCAATCCGACAATGACTTTTGATGATCTTTACCTATTTATTTGACTATTCCTTGATGACTTTGATGAAATTCGCCTCTGAATCTTCCATGCCAGTGACGACACCGTGATTTGCCTTAAAAAGCTTGAGCTGTTCAATAACCGATTCGTTGATACGTTCGCCATAGCTGACTACAGGTATTCCCGGTGGATAACTCATAAGGGATTCGCCACTGATCCTACCGAGTGTATCGTCAAGCGCGACCATTTCCTTGTCTGCATAAAAGGCTTCTCTTGGTGTTAATACCACTTCAGGATAATGTAAATCTATTTTTTTATAATCAATACGTTCTGTAAAGAAACGCTTGCTGATGTCTTTCAAAGCTTGGATGAGGGCGTTGACGCTGTCATAGTCATCACCAACACTTAAGATTGCCAATGAGTTATAAACGTCGCCTGTTTCCATCTGAATATTGTACTCATCACGAAGGATGTCGTATAGCTCCATACCATTGAGGCCCATATTACGTGTGGTAACGCTCAATTTAGTAGGGTCAAATTTAAATATGCCGGGCTTGCCTTCTGCCTCGTAACCGATGGAATAACAGCCTGGAATCTTGTTGATCTCATCTCTTGCATAGTCTGCAATTTCAATGATATGTGATAATATATCATGGCCTTCAGTTGCAAGCATTTTACGAGCGACATCAAGTGACCCCATGAGTAAATAAGAGGGACTTGTGGTCTGCATGGTGTTGATGACTTTTCTAACATATTGACCATCAATTCGGTCTGTTTTTACTAAAAGGGCAGAGCTCTGTGTTAATGAACCGCCTGTCTTGTGAAGACTGACTGATGACATATCAGCCCCTGCAGCCATACCACTTAATGGGAATTTTTCATGGAAGTGAAAATGAGAGCCATGTGCTTCGTCCACTAATACATACATGCCTTTTTCGTGACAATAGTCTACTATGGTCTTTAAATCACAAGTTGCACCATAGTAGGTAGGATTTATAATAAAGACGGCTTTTGATTCGGGATGTTCTTCATAGGCCTTCTTTAGACTTTCAAGTGTGATGTTGTGCGAAACGCCCATCTCGCTATCGATTTCAGGTGCCATATAAACCGGCTCTGCACCACAGAGGATAAGTGCGTTGATTGCAGATTTATGAACGTTTCTCGGCAAGATGATTTTATCACCTGTCGTAACGGTGGTCATAATCATGGTTTGAACGGCAAAGGAGGTACCACCCACGATAAAGTAGCCTCGGTCTGCTCCAAAAGCATCTGCAAGGAGGTCTTCACTTTCCTTAATGACGCTAATTGGGTTGCCTAAAAAGTCGAGTGGTTTCATTGAATTGACGTCAAGTTCTAGCATTGTATCGCCAAAATATGCCGCATATTCACGTAGACCACGACCGTGTTTATGGCCTGGAACATCAAATGGGATGACTTTCTTTGCATGGTATTCTTTCATAGCAGTGAATACAGGTGTTTTTGAATGATCCATTCTCACGTCTCCTTTCAAGGGTTACATCTTAGGAATGTTTCGCCCATAGTAAATTTCGCTCATTTCTTTCTTGAGCTTAGAGACGATATCACGTTGTTCTTTCGCTGTGAGATCATCCTTGTGTACTTCAAAGAGGTAGTTTGTGAGTTCAAAATCTTTGAGCATCATCTTCGTATGGAAAATATTCTCTTGATATACGTTAACATCAATTAATTGATATTTATTTAAAGTGCGTTTCGCAATAAAGTTTTGGATTGAGTTAATGTTGTGGTCGATAAATAATTTTTGACCAGATGCATCTCTAGTAAAGCCTCTAACGCGATAATCAATTGTAATGATATCTGAATCAAAACTATCAATTAAATAGTTAAGTGCTTTAAGTGGTGAAATTTGACCACAAGTTGATACATCGATATCCACTCTGAAAGTACTGATCCCATTGTCAGGATGGTATTCTGGATACGTATGAACCGTTAAATGGCTTTTATCGAGGTGACCAACCACATGTTGAGGCACATTGACGAGAACACCTTTGTTGCAAGAGTCATCTAAAGCAGATTCTGGTACTTCTTCTTCAGAAATGAGAATTGTAACGCTGGCACCTTGAGGGTCATAATCTTGTTTGGCTACGTTTAATACATGAGCGCCGATCATTTTAGTGACGTCCTTTAAGATATGTGTTAAACGTTCAGAATTATATTGCTCATCAATATATTCTATATATTTTTTACGATCTTCCTCAGTCTTTGTATAACTGATATCGTAGATGTTAAAACTCAAAGTCTTAGTGAGGTTGTTAAACCCATGAAGTTTAATTTTTTTATAACCTTTCAACTGATGACCCTCCTCGTTTAAAATGCTTATTTATTAGGTTTGAAAAGTGACAAATAATACTTAAAATATTAACCTATAAGTATACTAATACTATTTTTTACACAAGTACAATTATAACAGAAAAAATTATAATTACTAGTGTTTTGTCGATTTTTTTTGAATAAAATTTCGTAAGCTTTTTTAACAAATTTAAGTTTAAAATATTAAGTCTTATAAATGGCACTGACAAACTTTTGTGGTTTGAAAATGCTCATTTTCATGTTAAATTCATGTAAAAAGCCCCTCATCCATGAGGGGCTTTTTAGGGGTTGATATTCATGTGAGTTTGAAATAGTTTGCTATTTCTTTTGGCTTTGTAAGTATTTCAATAAATTGATTTGAGGGTATTTTTATCATACCCGACAACATTCAGTTTAAACAAGAAGTTTAAAATTATATTTTGACTGGGATAGCATGTTCGGTTATGCAAACATGCTATTGAAATGTATATAATAGAAGAAAGTTGTCAAATCGTCTCATAGGGTATTGATCTTTGACCTTAATAATGGATGGCAATGTACTTTGTTATCAGATAATCTTCAATGCCATATTTTCCACCTTCACGGCCAAAGCCACTCATTTTTATACCGCCAAAAGGTGCTTGAGCGGCACTAATTCTGCCGGTGTTAACACCCACCATGCCATATTCAAGTGCATCTGCGATTTTAATTGAACGCCTTAAGCTTTCGGTGAAAAAGTAGGATGCTAGTCCATAAGGGGTATTGTTAGCGATTGCCATGGCTTCTTCATCTGTTTGAAAGGTCATGATCGGAAGGACTGGACCAAATGTTTCTTCATGTGCAATGACCATTTCTGAGGTGACATTCGATAGAATTGTGGGTTCCATTAGATAGCCACCTACACCTTCAAGTGCACGGCTACCATGTCCACCAAAAATGCAAGTAGCACCCTTGGCAATTGCATCCTCCACCTGGCCTTTGATTTTCATAAAGCCAGTTTGGTCGATAATCGGCCCCATATCCACCTGGGTAAAACCATCGCCATATTTCAAATTCTTTACCTTATTGAGTAAGAGCTCTGTGAAAGCTTTTTCTACAGATTTGTGTACCAAAACTCGGTTAGTGGCGATACAAACTTGTCCGCAATTTCTGAATTTGGAGTCGATTGCGCCCTGAGCAGCTTTTTCAAGATCCGCATCTTCAAAGACGATGAAAGGCGCGTGTCCTCCGAGCTCTAGTGAAAGCTTCTTAAGTGTTTTTGCACTTTCTGCCATCAACTTTTTGCCAATTTCAGTGGAACCCGTAAATGAAATCTTTCTGATTTTTTCGTTTGCCATCATTGCATTTCCGATCTTTGAAGCCTCTCCAGTGAGCAGCTGACAAACGCCCTCTGGAAAACCCGCTTGGTGTACGAGTTCAAAGAATTTAACAGCAGTTAGCGGAGTCTGTTTAGCAGGCTTTACCACAACTGTACATCCTGCAGCAAGTGCAGGGGCCATCTTTCTAACAAACATTGCCAGTGGGAAGTTCCACGGGGTGATGATGCCAACAGGACCAACTGGCATATGTTTAACTTGATATTGAAAACCGGTATGTGATGGTTCTATGATATCTCCAGAAACACGAATGCCCTCTTCGGCATACCAAGTGACATAGCTTGCAGCATAGCGAACTTCAGTGATGGCTTCTGAAAGTGGCTTGCCCTGTTCAAGTGTCATTATACTTGCTAGGGCTTCTTCATTTTCCTTCATGAGCTGATCTAATTTTCTTAAATATTTTGCGCGTTCATAGGCAGTGGTTTTATGCCAAGATTCAAATGCTTTTACAGAGCCCTCAAGTGCAGTTTCAATATCCTTTTCAGATGCATTGGCTTGGTGGCCGATGCACTCTAGGGTATAGGGGTTCAAAACCTCGAAATAGGCGTCGTTTGAGGCTTCTTTAAATAAACCGTTGATGTACAAATTTCCCTTTATCATAATATCCTCCTAACATCAATAGATCTCAAATCTATATTATCACTTCTAACTTATGATTTGTAGAGATAACTTAAAAATGGATTTTGTGAATGCATAAATAGAAACTTAAAGGCGTGTGTATGTTCAAAATACAGAACATGACAAGGCTGTGAACAGGGGCAGTCCGTCTGTGACGAACACAAATTAGGAACATATCTAACGGAATCGTAATAATTTAGAATTGTCAGAAAAAAATGAAATAGGGTGTTGACACTATACCCTAATATGTTTATAATCAATTTCAATATCAAATAAAAAATCTTAAAGATAATGATGGAGAACGATTCTTAAAGAAACTGTTCAAAGCGAGCCACAGGTGGTGTAAGTGTGGTAATGGTATTAAGATGAAAATCACTCCTGAATTGATGATTCGACAATGTAGATGATTCCGGCAGTCACCGTTAAAAGACTAGAGTTCGCTAAATTGTTTCACAGGTGAGTCCATGGTAAAATACCTTGGATATAAAATGTGAGGAAGATGATGAAGCCGACTTGATGAGAGCAGTTTGCTAAACTGAAATTGGGTGGTACCGCGGATAAATAATTCGTCCCTATAAATAATCAATCGTGATTGTTTATAGGGACTTTTTTATATAAATCATAAGTTTTCATCCAGCTTAGAGTGAGAAGCATCAAAAGCGTTTAGATGAAAACGTTAACGACAAAACAAGGTTTGGCGTTAAATGATCATAAAAAAGCGAAATTTAAGTTGAGGATGGAAGGAGTGAGGATTATGCTAAGAAAGATTTACGCAAGCACAGATTATGGGGTGCATTCACTAATTAAGGTTGTAGCAACGCTGAGAAGAAAAGAGTTTGATGTCGTAGGCGTTAACATGAATTGTTTCGATGAAGAGCGTGCAGATATTTGCATAACCTTAAGAGAAAAGGAAAAACTCAATGCTGAATATGCAAAGTATCAGCTTGAAAAAATCATAGATATTCAAAACATTAAAATTGACGGAGGGGAAAACTAATGAAAGTTTACTACAGAGAAGATGTAACAACAAAACACTTACAAGGCAAGAAGGTAGCCGTAATCGGATTTGGATCACAAGGACATGCACATGCACTCAACATGAAAGAGTCTGGCGTGGACGTTTGTGTAGGCCTATATGAAGGGAGTCCATCTAAAGCTAAGGCAGAAGCTGGTGGACTTGAAGTTTATACAGTTGCAGAAGCGGTTAAGAAATCAGATCTTGTTATGATTTTATTACCAGATGAAAAACAAAGATCCGTATATGAAGCAGAAATCAAACCCAATTTAACTGAAGGCAAGGCCTTAGCATTTGCTCATGGTTTCAACATTCATTTCACACAAATTCAGCCGCCTAAGAATGTAGATGTTTTCATGGTAGCACCTAAGGGTCCTGGTCACTTGGTTAGAAGAGTTTATCAAGAGGGCAAAGGGGTACCAAACTTATTTGCGGTTTATCAAGACTTTACTGGAAATGCACGTGATTTAGCGCTTGAATATGCAAATGCTATTGGAGGTACTAGAGCAGGTGTTATCGAGACTACTTTCAAAGAAGAAACAGAAACAGATTTGTTTGGAGAGCAAGCAGTACTTTGTGGCGGTTTAACGTCACTGATCAAAGCGGGTTTTGAAACTTTAACAGAAGCGGGATACCAACCTGAAGTGGCATATTTTGAATGTTTACATGAAATGAAGCTCATCGTTGACTTATTATACGAAGGTGGATTTGAGAAAATGAGATATTCAGTAAGTGATACTGCTGAGTATGGCGATTATGCCATCGGTAAGAGAATCGTCACAGATACAACAAAAGCTGAAATGAAAAAAGTACTTAGCGAAATTCAAAATGGTCAATTTGCACAAGAATTCTTGCTAGAAAATTACCTTAACAGACCAGCCTTCAACAGAGTTAAGGCTCAAGAACTTGAGCATCCAATTGTTGAAGTTGGTCAAAGACTAAGAAGCATGATGTCTTGGATTAAAGAATAGAAACAGGGATTTGTACTTGAGAGGGAGCAAAATGAAAACATTTAATTATAAATCAGATAAATATACAAGTGCTAATATTGTGAACGGTGTGGAAAAAGCGCCACATCGTTCACTCCTTAAAGCCCTTGGACTTTCAAATAGCGATATGAAGAGACCTTTTGTTGCAGTTGTGAACTCCTATAATGAAATTGTACCTGGACATGTTGAACTTAAACGTGTTGTTGATGCGGTGAAAAAAGGCATACTAATGTCTGGCGGTATACCATTTGAAATTCCGGCAATTGCCGTTTGCGATGGGATTGCCATGAACCATGAAGGCATGAAATATTCATTGGCATCAAGGGAGCTCATTGCTGACAGCGTCGAAATTATGGTGAAGGCGCATGCCTTTGATGGCGTGGTCTTTATTCCAAATTGCGACAAGACTGTACCGGGCATGTTGATGGCTGCTGCAAGAATCAACAGGCCTTCAATCTTTGTCAGTGGCGGTCCGATGCTTGCGGGTAAATTTTCCGGTAGTATTGAAACCCTTGGCGAAATCAGAAAAGGGGCTGTGAACAAAGCGATTGACCTCACAACGGCTTTTGAAGCTGTTGGCGCTTATCAAAATGAAAAAATAGATTTAGAAGTCCTTCAAGAAATTGAAGACAATGCTTGTCCAACATGTGGGTCTTGCTCAGGCATGTTCACTGCTAACTCCATGAACTGCATCACAGAATGCTTAGGACTTGCCTTATCAGGTAATGGGACTATTCCTGCGGTTTACCAAGATAGAGTGAGATTGGCTAAAGAAACGGGTGAACGCATTGTTGAGCTCATCGAAATGGATTTAAAACCCAGAGACATTGTCACAGCAGAAGCGCTTAAGAATGCACTTACTGTGGACATGGCGCTTGGTTGCTCGACAAACACGATTTTACATTTAACTGCCATCGCCAATGAACTTGAGTTGCCGATCAGTCTTGAGGATTTTGATGCTGTTTGCGAAAAAACACCAAATCTCTGTAAGCTCAGTCCGGCTGGACCTTGGCATATTCAAGACTTACATGAAGATGGTGGTATAGACGCCGTTATGAAGGAACTATCAAAAGCAAACCTTCTTGATCTTACGGTTAAAACGGTTTCAGAAGGCCTCTTTTTGAGTGAAAAGCTTAAAGGTGCTTCTGCAAAGTCAAAAGGAATCATAGCATCTATTGAATCGCCATATAGTACAACGGGTGGCTTAAAGGTTTTAAAGGGAAGCTTAGCACCAAATGGTGCAGTGGTCAAGAAATCGGCGGTATCAGAAAAAATGTTGAAAAATATTGGTAAAGCCCGTGTTTTTGAATCTGAGGAAGCTGCAACCGAGGCTATTTTGGCACAGAAGATTGTTCCAGGTGATGTGGTCGTTATTCGTTATGAAGGACCAAAAGGTGGTCCGGGTATGCGGGAAATGTTAACCCCGACATCTGCACTTTCTGGTATGGGTCTTGATGAAGCGGTTTCACTTATCACTGATGGCAGATTTTCAGGTGGAACAAGAGGCGCTGCCATAGGCCATGTGTCTCCAGAAGCTTTTGAAGGTGGCGTTATCGGACTGGTACAAGAAGGCGATATGATTGAAATCAACATTCCAGAGGGCATCTTGAATCTTCAAGTGTCTGAGGAAGTGTTAAAGAATAGACGTGAAAAACATCAAATTTTAGAAAAACCAATTAAAGGGTATTTAACGCGCTATCGTCAGTCCGTTAGTTCTGCGGACCAAGGGGCGATAAGTAAAAAATAAAGGAGCGAGTGCATATGCTGAAAAATGGCGCCCAGATATTACTGGATTTATTAAATGAAAGTGGTATTGATACAATCTTTGGATACCCGGGCGGGGCAGTGATTCCATTGTACCACGAACTTGGTGTGCAATATGATCGCTTTACTCATATTAGAACTTCACATGAGCAAGGCGCAGTTCATGCTGCTGATGGCTATGCGCGTTCTACAGGCAAGCTAGGTGTTTGCTTTGCAACATCTGGTCCAGGTGTAACAAATACCGTAACAGGTATTGCCACTGCATATCTTGACTCATCACCTCTTTTGGTGATTTCAGGACAAGTGCCGACGATGTTGCTGGGCAAGGATTCCTTTCAGGAAATAGACATCACAGGGATGTGTATGTCGATCACAAAGTATTCTGTGCTTGTGAGAAAGCTAGAGGATCTTGAAAAAATCATAAGAAAAGCGATAAAAATTGCAACGACTGGGAGACCTGGACCTGTCCTCATTGATATTCCTAAGGACCTCTTTATGAAGACCATAGAGTTTCCCCAATATCCAGACTATGAGTATAAGATGAGTCAACCAGAAATAGACTATGATAAGGTAAAACATGCGTGTGCTCTTATTAATCAATCCGAAAAGCCAATCGTTTATGCGGGGGGCGGCATACGCATTGCCAATGCACATGAAGGGCTTAGACGCTTTTGCATGGATAAAGAAATCCCAGTGGTTAACACCCTGATGAGCTTAGGGACTTTCCCGAGAACGCATGAACTCTCTCTTGGAATGGTGGGAATGCACGGTTACCCAGAGGCCAATATGGCCATTACAAAATCGGACTTGATTATTGCCATCGGAGCCAGATTTAGTGATCGTGTCATCGGGAACCCTAAGGATTTCGCCGAAAAAGCGAAGGTAATACATGTGGATTTTGATTTTACTGAGTTTAGCAAGAACATCGATTCAGATGTGGATATTTGTGGTGACCTCAACACAATATTAGAACAATTTAATCAGCATGTTGAAATAAGGCATCGTACACCATGGCTTAAAGAAATCAAAGCCTATTGTGTGGACCAACCTATCTCTGAAACCATGGGGGAGGGGTTGCCGCCTAAAGATATAATTGAAACGGTACATGAAACACTGGGCGAAACCAGCATTATATGTACAGATGTGGGTCAACATCAAATGTGGACTGCGCAACATTTTAAATTTCAGAATCAACGTCAATTCATCACTTCTGGTGGTCTTGGCACCATGGGATTTGGTCTTGGGGCAGCAATCGGCTCTAAAATGGGCAACCCAGACAAGCAAGTGGTCTTAATCACAGGTGATGGCAGCTTTAGAATGAACAACAATGAACTGGCAACCGTTGTGGACCACAATATTCCAATGCTGATTATTCTCTTTAACAACAGTGTTTTAGGAATGGTGAGACAGTGGCAAAAGCTCTTCCAAGATGGTCGGTATGCTGAAACGACTTTGCCAACCAATATGGATTACTGTAAGCTTGCAAGTGCTTATGGCATTGAAAGCATTAAGGCGAGGTCGATATTTGAACTCAAGCAAAGTGTTGAAAGGTTCAAGAAAACGGGTAAGGCCATGTTCATCGAGTGCAAGATCAACAAGAATGAAGACGTTTATCCAATTGTGCCACCTGGAAAATCTATTGACCAGTATTTGACACGATAAATTTATTAAATCTCTATAGCCCAGCTATAGGTTTAAACTCCAATACTAAATAAAAAAGAAAGAACTCACACAGGACAGTGAGTTCTTTCTTTTTTATTTTAATTTAGATTTTACGGTTCATTACAATTCCTAGATTTAGAACTAATTCGTGTTCTGATTCGTGTTCTGATTCGTGTTCTAGTTCGTATTCTAGCTCGCACTCGAGCACGCATTTTAGTTCAAATTCTAGTTTATATTCTCATTTTTATTTGACTTCTTATGCTTATTCTTGGTTAATTCTGTGTTTAATTCTTATAGTTTATGACTTAAAATTCGAGTTGAGTTAAGAACGGCTAACAGTGCCACACCAACATCTCCGAAGATTGCTAGCCACATGGTACCAAGGCCCATAATGCCTAAAATCATGATAAAAACTTTAACGCTCAATGCAAAAACGATGTTTTGAGTAACGATGCGCTTGGTCACTTTAGAGACAGAAATCGCTGTGATGAGCTTTGAAGGTTCATCGTTCATGAAAACCATGTCTGATGCTTCAATAGCAGCATCGCTGCCTATAGACCCCATAGAGATCCCCACATCAGCAAGTGTCAAAACAGGTGCATCGTTTATACCATCTCCAACGAAGGCAATCCTACGACCTCTATCCTTTAAGGCTTGCAATTGCTTGAACTTATCTTCAGGAAGCATTTGGCTCTTATAATTTTCAATGGAAAGCGTTTTGGCAACTGCAGAGGCTTGAGCTTCTCGATCGCCAGTGAACATCCAAACTTCATGCTGCATGTCGTTTAATGCTTTTATAGCCTTATGGCTATCTGATTTTAACATGTCCTCCAAAACAATTGCACCTGCATACTGTGAGTTTTTAAAGAGGTAGACAATCGTACCGCTTTGGTTGATTGTAGGCACAGATAAATTGAAGTGGTCAGCAAGTGCAGCGTTACCTGCGAGGTATGTGTTGCCAAGATGCTCAACCTTAATGCCCTTACCGCTGATTTCTTCAACGACATCACCGTTTACAACCTTGAGTTCCGAAAGATCATGCTTGGATTCAAGATACTTAATAATTGATTTTGCGATTGGATGATTGGAATGTCTTTCACAAAGATATGCAGCTTCTATAAAGACTGACTCAGAGCTCTTCTCATCTATAAGGGCTTTACTAACTTCGAAATGCCCCTTGGTCAAGGTTCCGGTCTTATCAAAGACAAAGGTGTCAATTTGGCTCAATGCTTCAAGATAATTGCTGCCCTTTACTAGGATGCCATTTTTAGAGGCGGCACCAATTCCACTAAAGAAGCCAAGTGGTACTGAGAGTACAAGTGCAC
>NZ_JBVBZF010000011.1:0-29613 GCF_057447755.1 Fusibacter sp.
ACTTGGATCTTTTGAAAATTGTTGTCTGATTGTTCCAGTAAGTGCAAGTCTTAAATCAGAGTCGATGTTGATCTTGCAGATCCCGTATTTTGCAGATTCTCTTAATTGAGGCTCAGGGCAACCCTTAGCATCAACAAGTTTACCACCGTATTCATTACACATAGCAACGTATTCAGGTACTACTGAAGAAGCGCCGTGTAATACAAGTGGGAATCCAGGAAGAAGTTCAGAAATCACTTTTAATCTTTCGATGTCCAATTTCGGATCAGAATCAGCAGCAAACTTGTATGCACCATGGCTTGTTCCAATAGCAATCGCCAATGAGTCGCAACCTGTTTTTTCTACGAATTCAACCGCTTGGGCAGGATCTGTGTAAGTTGCATCTTCAGCAGATACATTTACGGCATCTTCGATACCAGCAAGTCTACCGAGTTCAGCTTCAACAACAACACCTCTTGCATGAGCATACTCAACTACTTTTTTAGTGAGTTCGATGTTTTCTTCAAATGATAAATGAGAGCCATCAACCATTACTGAAGTAAAACCATCATCAATACATGCTTTACAGATTTCAAAATCTTCACCATGATCAAGATGGAGTGCAATATCAAGCTCTGGATGCTCGATTAAAGCAGCTTCAACTAATTTTTTCAAATAAACAGGGCTAGCGTACTTACGTGCACCTGCTGATACTTGAAGAATCAGTGGTGATTTTGTTTCAGCAGCAGCTTTAACGATACCTTGGATAATCTCCATGTTGTTTACGTTAAACGCACCTACTGCATAACCGCCTTCATAGGCTTTTTTAAACATTTCTTTCGTCGTTACTAATGGCACTGTAATCACTCCTTTTATTTATGGATTAAGTGCAAATTTTGGTTACAATTTTTTATAAACAAAATACCTGCTATATATGTTATTATAAATCATATGGTTTTAAATGGCTAGACTAAAATAAAAAGGAACATATGCATATGAAATTACCCCTTGCGTTTAAAAATAGAATGAGAGAAAGATTGGGAGATGACTTTGACGCCTTTTTGGCTTCGTATGAAGGACCGACTTATACTGGACTGAGGGTCAACACTCTAAAAATATCAGTGGCGGATTTTCTGTCGATTTTTCCTTACCCGCTTGAGCCTATACCTTGGACTGAGGATGGTTTCTACTATCGTGAGGAAGATCAAGTTACAAAACACCCCCTTTACTATGCGGGCTTATATTATATTCAAGAGCCCTCTGCAATGTCACCTGTGACTATTTTAAAGCCAAAAGCGGGTGAACATGTATTGGACCTATGTGCCGCACCTGGCGGGAAGTCCATCCAGATAGCAGCCTATACAGGGGACACTGGCTTACTCGTTACCAATGACATCAACGACAAGAGGGTTAAAGCAATTGTAAGGAATGTTGAAAAATACGGCCTTAAAAATGTCTTGGTCCTCAATGATGATCAATATGCAATTTCAAAGGCCATGCCACATTTTTTTGATAAGATCTTAATTGACGCACCTTGCTCGGGAGAAGGCATGTTCAAAAAAGACCCCAAGGCAATCAAAGCCTGGGAGGCTTATGCAAACGAAGTCTGTGCCAAGATGCAGCGTGAAATACTCAACGAGGTCCCAAAACTTGTCAAGGATGAGACGACACTTGTATATTCAACCTGCACATTTGCCGATGTTGAAAATGAAGCACAAATGGCTTATTTGTCAGGAGTAGACGCGCATTTTGAAAAACAAGATATCAAGTCAGAACATTTTGATGTGACCGATGGCGTTGCACATTTGTGGCCGCATGCCTTAAAGGGTGAAGGTCATTTCATTGGCGCAATGGTATATAAGGGGGACGCAGAGTTCAGGGAATCTACCGATAGGATTTCACAAACGACAATACGCCCCTTAATGGTTCAAGATCAAAAGTCTTATCCTATTACAAAAGGCGACGCATCAGGGAACAGTGTCCAGCTTAAAAGAAATGAAGGCAAGAGAGACCTTAACCGTGAAACCATCGGCAAAGGAAAGCACAATCGAGCAGGGAAGACCAATAAAATGGAAGCACCACCACGAAATCAAATCTTGAGTGAAGCACCTGAAGGCTTTTTGAGTTTTGTAAAACAATATTTAAATGTGCCGATTGCTGGTGTGTTTAAGCTGGATCGGGACAAGCTCTATCTGTTGCCAGAAGACGCCATTGATACAGGGCGACTGCATGTTGCCAGATATGGTTGGTTGCTGGGCGAGTTCAAGAGAGATAAGTTCATACCAAGTCAAGCCCTTGCAATGGGACTAGCCATGTCTGACTTTAAGAATGTCGTCAACCTATCACCGATGTCACAAGAGGTCCTAAAATTTTTAAAGGGTGAGACCTTGGATTATGATGTGGTAACAAGCAGTGGAGAGGTAGACTTGGGCTATTGTCTAATTTGCACTGCTGGATATCCGCTTGGTTTTATAAAAATTGAGTCAAATGTAATCAAGAATTTGTATCCTATTTCATGGCGTATGATGTGAAATTAGGTATATTTATTAAAGATAAAGAAATGAATGGTTATTGAGGTGAAGAAAATGGGTGAAAAACTTAGACTAGATAAGCTCCTTTCAAATATGGGCAAGGGCTCTAGGAATGAAGTGAGAGACGCTTTAAAATATGGACAAGTAAAAGTTAATGGCAGTGTGGTCAAGAGTGGTAAGATCAAAGTGGACACGGACCTGGATCAAGTCCTCTTTCAAGGAATGCCAGTAAAATATCAAAAGCACATCTATTTGATGATGAACAAACCCCAAGGGGTAATTTCTGCAACAGAGGACAATCATCATAAGACGGTCATCGACCTTTTAGGAGAGGATGTTAATTTCTATAATGTATTTCCAGTTGGTCGTCTCGACATCGATACAGAGGGCCTTTTGATTTTAACGGATGATGGTGATTTGGCCCATAATTTACTCTCACCAAAGAAACACGTACCAAAGAAGTACTATGCTGAAATTGATGGACTTGTGACCCCTGAGGATATTAAAAGATTTTCTGAGGGGATCACCCTTGATGACGGCTATCTTTGTAAGCCCTCAGAGCTCGAAATTTTAAGTGCAAGTAATGAAAAATCAGAAATTGAGCTCGTGATTTATGAGGGAAAGTTTCATCAGGTCAAGCGTATGTTTGAAGCGGTGGATAAACATGTTGTTTTTCTTAAAAGACTTGAAATGGGTGCACTGGCACTTGATGAAAGCCTTGTAAAAGGGGCTTATAGACAACTGACAGACGAAGAACTTGAACGTCTCCAGACTAGAGCATAAAAATAAAAAAGGTGCACTTGTCAATCTCTTTGAAGGATTCACAAGCGCGCCTTTTGTTTTATAAAAAATGCTATAGGTTTAGACTGATGGTTATAAGAAGGTTTGGCGGATTATCGACTTTGACCTGCCAGTACTTTTATAATGGTGTCTAAAGAGTCGCTTTTACTTAGCTTGAAGGTTCCAGCGCGTAACTTATTGTCTAGTTTTAATGCCACAAGTCGATTGACAAAAGTATCCACGTTGTCGACATAGCCCTCAGCGACAAGTTTTTTACCGATGCTATAGCCTGTTGCCCCCTCCGGCACCTCAAAAGAAACGAGCTTCACAGGTGTTTGGGCGCTGGTATCAGCAGGAGTTGTATCTGGTGTTGTTGGCGCTTGAGTATCCGTTGAAGCATTGTCAGTGCCAGTATCCGGTGTGGAAGTTTCTGTGTTGTCTGGTGAAGTGGTTTCAGTATCTGGCGTTTGGGTTTGACCATCCGTTTCAGTGTCACCAGAAGCCTCAGGGGTATTATCCGTATTGATGTCTGGAATGATAACCGTTACTGGAATATCACTTTCAGCTTCAACTGTGGGTTTGGTGAGTGTATCGGCCAAGTTGATATTCAAGGTGTCAGAAATCTTCCATGAGACGGAAACAAATATGACTGCAATTATTAAAAGTGAAACTGCTATATCGCTTAAATCATATAAAATGTCTTTTATTTTTTCTATCATAGGACGCTCCAATTTATAAATATTAGTCATAAGTTAAAAAAGCACTGCTTCACTAACTAGAATATCATAATTTATCTATTTCTTAAAGTAATGTTCTTTTCAAATTGATTACTTTCGTGTTACAATTTTTGAAGGAGGCGAAGACATGTTTGGAAAACTTGAAAAATCAGATATACAGCAAATTGAAGCCTATTTAGAAAATAATTTTGATGAAACGCTTTATTTTCAAAAAATCTTTGAAGAATTGAAGCAAGGTATCTTGCAAGGAACTTTTTATGGTTATATGCAGCAGGGTGATCTACTAGGATTATTCTACTTTTCTAATAAAAATTCTTTAACAGTCCATTATTCAGATTCAGTTGTTTTAGGCAATTTAAATTTATTAAAGGCCATAAAGCATCATAAGCCAAAGTACATCAAGGGTGAAGTGAGTGTCATTGAGGGCATTTACAGAGTCATATGCCGGACACTTGATTCAATACATGAGGACGACAGCGTTTTGATGGTTTATGATGATAACAGAACTATAGGTGAGGTTGAAATTCCCTTTGAATGGATCAGTGCCGCATCCGGTGATGTCTTTCAAGAACTAAAGTTTTTCATCAATGTGGAAAACCAGTTCGGTCGTAATGTCAAATCCATCAATGATATTTCAAAAGATCTTAGAGAGATGTTGAAGTTAAAAAAGTATTACCTTGTGAGATCCAGTCAGGGCTTGATTGGACAGGGTCTCATCGAAGAAGAAACAGAAAAGCTTGGAATCATCGGCGGGATATATGTAGATCCGTCATATCGAAAGCAGGGAATTGGTGAAGCTATTTCCCTTAAGCTCACGAGACAGCTTCTTGAGAAAGATAAAAAACCTTATTTATTTGTAATGTCAAATAATAAGAATGCCATACATCTTTACGAAAAAATTGGGTATAAACTCAGTACGCCCTATCGAATATTAACTGTGAGGTATCAATGAAAACGATAATAATTACCAAGAATGAAGCAGACCAGAGATTAGATCGATTTCTTTTAAAGTATTTTAACAATACCACAAGAACAAATGTCTACAAACTCATTCGAAAAAAGCTCTTCAAGGTCAATGGCGTACGTGTTAAGGAGGACTATTTCTTAAAAGATGAAGACAAGCTCGATATTTATTTACAGGATGAAACCATCGAGAGCTTGATGAAAGAAATTGTAGCAGTTAAGCCTGATAAAATCGGTCTTGATATCATCTTTGAAGATGACGAGATTTTAGTCGTCAACAAACCCAAGGGTATGCTGACACATCCAGATAAGGATGAGTATAAGAACACCCTATCCACCATAGTGCAGTATTATTTGGCGGACTTGTGTACAAAAACTTTTAGACCTGCACCTGTCCACAGGCTGGATAAGAATACAAGCGGTTTAATTCTCTTTGCTAAAACTTATGAGAGTTTGAAGTTTTATAATGAACTCATGAGAGAAAGAAAAATTGGAAAGTTTTATTTGACCATAGTAGAGGGACATCTTAAAGGACCGGGTGAAGTCAAGGGGTATTTGATTAAAGATGAGATTAAGAACAAGGTTAAAATTCTCAAATCGAATCAAGACGAATCAAAATTCTGTCACACCAAGTATCAAGTGATTAGGCATTACAAGCAGTATACTTTGGTTGAGGTTGAACTTTTAACAGGCAGAAGCCATCAAATCAGAGCCAGCATGTCAAGCTTGGGGCATCCCATCGTAGGCGATGTCAAATATGGCGGCAAAAAGGTCAATGATATTACAACACAGCTTTTACATGGTTATAAGCTGATTGTAGATGGTCGTACCTTCGAATCAAAATCAAAGGAAATTGAAGACTTTATTCAAAAACTACAGTAAAAGTTGGTGATTGCATGATTGAGTCAATGCAAGTATTGAAAAAGCTTATAGAACGGTATGATTATGGTGGGGCCTATGAACTCTTAAAAGAAAAGGGATTAGAGCGTACAGATGCTGGTGTTCTTATGAATTCATGTCGATACGCTGTGAACTTTGACTTTGAAACAGCACGCAAGATTTTAAATCATGTTTCAGAAAAGACCAGAACCAATGAAAACTGTGTTTCGCTAAAGAAAAATTTGGAGGACTTAAATAATGGTCAACCGGATGCCCTCTTTTCTGAACTCCTGGAGAATGTCAAGTTTCAAATCGTTAACGAAGAGTATATCGATTTTCTAGGACGTGTTTATCGTTTTAAGGAAGCGATTTATAAGTATATGTTTATTAAAAAGCATCTAAACGATCGTACCTTCACCTTTCATATACGCTTTATGCAGAAGAAAGAAATTCTAAAAATCTTAAGAAATCACTATAAGATCTTTAACAACAATTTGACTTACGGCATCAATACGTACTTCCGTAAATATGCCAAACAGGATGTCAAAGGTGAAAGTGTGATTCGCACACTCAGTTCAGAAAAAATGAATCAGTTGATTGAGTTAAGGCATGAATCTTTGATTGGCCATGGTTTTAAAGGTGTTAGCATCGATGAAATTCAAAGGGTATATGGAAATCCCTATTGTGTGCTGGATGATTTTAGAGAGTGCCTAGACCTTCTTGAGGTTGAGATCTATCGTTACAAATATTCTTATGTAAACAAATACATTATTTCATTGTTGGAAAGTGAGTACTATGGCTATGTGAAGACATCAGAAGCTCAAGTGGCCCATTTTGAATAAAGAGTTGGAGGAGAATATGATCAAAATAAATGTTAAAGACTATGGCGTATATGAACTTGAAAAGGGAATGACTTATGAGCACCTAGCTCGAAGCATTCAAAAAGTGGATAAGCCCTTAATCGTGGCAATAAGATGTGGTAATATTCTCAAAGAGTTGACTGAACAGGTAGAAGAGAACTGTGAGCTTGAACTTGTGGATTTGGCGTCATCAGACGGCGAAAAGATTTATCAAAGAAGTTTATCTTTCATCATGATTAGGGCCGCAATTGAGTGCTTTAAAGGCATCAAGGTTCGCATTGAACACTCCTTGAGCAAGGGCCTCTACTGCGAATTTGATTATGAACACAAACTCATGCATGAAGATTTTGAACTCATTAAGGCAAAAATGCGCGCAATCATCGAGCGAGATGAGCCTTTTACTAAGACGAGAACTTCTATTGAGGAAGCAAAACGTATTTTTGAGACCTACAACATGTACTCTAAGGTGGATTTGTTAAAATATAGAGATTCGGATTATATTAATTTATATCAAAGTGGTGATCTTCAGAATTACTTCTATGGTTATATGGTGCCAAGTACAGGTTATATCAAGAGCTTTGATATGATTAAATACGACAATGGCATCATCTTGATGCACCCGACCAAATATTCGCCATTCTGCCCACCTGCTTTTGTTGAATCGCCTAAAATTGCAGATATTTTCAATGAGAGTGAACGTTGGGGTGAGATCATGGAAATGGCTTATGTCAGCAATCTCAATAATGTTATTGAAAATGATACGCATCCAGAACTCATTAGAATTGCTGAAGCCCTCCATGAAAAGAAAATTGCCTACATCGCCGATGAAATCACTAAAACAGGGAAACGCGTGATCTTAATTGCTGGGCCTTCTTCATCGGGGAAGACGACATTTGCAAATCGATTGAGAATTCAACTTAAGGTAAATGGTCTTCATCCAATTACCATTTCAACAGACAACTATTTTGTGGACCGTGAAAAAACACCTAAGGATGAAAATGGCGACCTTGATTTTGAATCGATAGATGCAGTGGACGTGGCTCAATTCAATCAAGATTTGATGATGCTCTTAGATGGTGAAATGGTGGACTTGCCTGTCTTTAATTTCCAAATAGGTAAAAGAGAGTACCGCAATAAACCATTTTCAATTAAGACAGACCAGCCGATTATCATCGAAGGCATTCATGGACTCAACGAGCAACTCACAAGCAAAATTTTTAAGCGCGATAAGTTTAAGATCTATGTGAGTGCGTTGACCCAACTCAACATCGATGAGCATAATCGCATTCCGACAACTCAAACAAGACTTTTGAGAAGGATTGTTAGGGACAATCAATTCAGGGGCCATTCAGCCAAGAAGACCATCGGCATGTGGAGTTCTGTGAGAAGAGGTGAGGAACGCAATATCTTCCCTTATCAAGAAGAAGCAGATGCAATGTTCAATACTGCCTTACCATATGAACTTGCTGTTCTTAAAAAGCACGCTGAACCACTCTTAAAAAATATCAAACCAGATGAGTCAGAATATGGTGAAGCCATTTTACTTTTGAAATTTTTGAGCTACTTTAAATCCATAGAGGATGATAATTTAGTACCATATGTTTCAATCTTGAAAGAATTTATTGGTGGAAGCTGTTTTGATGTTTAGAAATTGTGTATAATTAAAGAGGGTTTCATAAAGTTAGAACGCTACTGTTCTAACTTTTTTTAAAATGTTGATGGCATACTTTGAGGTGAGATATGTACCAGATTCAGTCAAACAGAAAGCAATATAGAAAAATATTATTGATCAGTGTTTTGGTGTTTGGAACGCTTGTCTTTGATCATTTAATGGTGACAAGCATACTGCTACGATATTCCAAGATTGTCTTGGGGTTAATGATCCTGTTCAACATGGTGGTAGCGACTTACCTGTCAAATAGCACATTTTATGCCAGCAAAATCAACATCAATAGACAATATATGGCCATTGCATTTGGTGCTTTTTTGAATGTTGTCAACATGGTCATTACCGTTTTGATTTTGCTGACCAACAACATTATCCTAGTGAGAGAAGTTAATTTTTTTCTTGCCATGGGCAAAATCCTCTTTTGTATCAGCTTAATGGTACCCTTTCTTTTATCAAAAAGGGCTTTTTTCAAAGACATCACTTATGTAAAAATGGCATTTATATCGACCTTTGTGGTCTTGCTTGAGTGTTTGATCTATGTGATTACCTTTAGGCTTTTAGCCATTCAAGATGAAATCATCTATTTTATGAACATCATCTATCTTTTAGGGCTCTTGATTTTCTTGTTAGAGCTCCTCCTCAATGACCATCAAAAAACGCGTCACAATACGCTGATGATGAACTACAGCTTTGCTTTATTGTTTGTTGCCCAGTTTTATTTGGCAGTACTGCCAATCTCATCTTACACCTTGATTCAAAATACTCTGATCAATGTTGCAGCCTTAATTGTACTCTCAACAGAAATTCATGCATTTAACATTAAAATTCCAGAGTCAAAGAATCAACAGCTTCAAAAGCAGTTTAATATTTATTCCAAATATTTGAAGCGTATCATCGACAAGAAGACCTTACAGGTGAGAGAGGTCAATCAGAAAATTATTGATGAGCTAGAATATGCAAAAATCATACAACAGTCTCTTTTACCAAGTAGCAAGATCACGCACAGAGATGTCAGTTTCACATCGGCATACTATCCATGTGAAAGGCTAAGTGGCGACTTTTATGATATTTACAGTATTGATGATGACAATGTTGCATTATATCTCTTGGACGTTTCAGGACATGGGATATCTGCGGCACTGATGACCATGCTCAGTAATAATTATCTAAAATCCAATGAACGTGTCATCAAACGCTTTAGAGGCATGCACCCGGATAAAAACCTCAAGTATTTTTATGAGCAGTTCAATCGAATGAACTTTCCTGATGAAATGCACATGGTTATATTCTATGCGACACTAAATTTAAATACCAAGGTACTGACTTATTGCTCAGGTGGCATGAACTGTAATCCAATTCGATTTAAAAGAGATGGTAAGGTGGAATTTTTAGATCAAAGTAAGGGCTTTCCGATTTGCAAGCTTGAGGGGTTGTTTACACCTGAGTACACCAGTGAAACTATACAGCTACAACATGGTGACAGACTTCTTTTTTACACAGATGGTTTAACGGACAAGGATAAGAACAAGATTTTCGATACAGAGGAAATTATTGAATTATTTGTGAGTTCCAAGAATTTGACTTCAAGAGAAATTAACGACATCATAGTAGATAAAATCAACGCCCAAAGAGGGGCTTTAAATGACGACATAACCTATATATTAATGGATATTTAGAGGCCCGAAGCATTAATATTTCAAGCTTCTATTGACTGTGATAAGTTAAAGAACTATAATATATATAAATTAATTTTTATGCGAAAATTAATTTTTACGGGTGAAAAAGCAAACATATAACGGGGAAGGTGCTATGAAAGAAGTTCTTGTTCTTAAAGATTTAGAACAAATCAAAGCCGTATCTCAGCAATATCGCTTAGAAGTTTTAGAAGCGTTTGACAGCAGTGCAAAGACAGCAAAGCAAATTGCTGAAATAATGGATGAACCTCATGGTAGGGTTAATTACCATATTAAGATGCTTGAGAAAGTTGGGATTATTGAGCTCTTAGAAGAAGTAACAAAATTCGGTGTCGTGGAGAAATATTATTGTCCGGTGGCTTATAAACTCATTATCGACAGTACTGCGGTGACATTGGATGACGAAATGAGTGATTCTATTAATAAAGTTTCTCTGGCTTTCTTTGAGACCATTTCTAGAGAGTTTTATTCATCAATTGAGAGTCTTTCAAGTGGACCATCCAGAAAGATTTCTTATGCAGTGGATTATTATCTCACAGAAGAGGAAGCTTTAGAACTTTATGATAAATTAAGTCAAGTCGTGGATTCTTATCTTAAGGGAAAAGAGGACCCGAGAGAAGGGACACATAGACACTTTGCTGCTCATATGGTGATACCTTTACCACCAAAAGAATAATGAACAGCTATTTCAAATTTTAAGGGGGATTACAATGAAAAAATCACTAGTATTATTGCTTGTATTTGTGATGGTATTTTCTTTTGCGCTCACAGGTTGTGGCTCAAAGACTGAACCAGCTCCAGCAGATTCACAAACACCTGCGGACACAGCTACAGACAGCGCTGCAGTAGATACAGCGCCAGCGTTAGATGCAGATCAAAACCCAGCATTAACAAGAGGAAATGTATTAACAGTTGCAACAACTTCATTAGACGGTAAATTCAATTCAATCATGTCTGATAACGTGTATGATTCTTGGGTTACTGGTTTAGTTTTTGAACCATTGGTAACAAATGATGCACAAGGAAATCCAATTCCAGCAGCTGCAACTAGCTGGGATGTATCTGAAGACAAATTAACCTACACATTCCATTTAGATGAAGGCATGACTTTCCATGATGGCACACCTGTTACTGCAGAAGACGTTGCGTTTACTTATACAACAATTGCAGATCCAAATTACGATGGCCCTAGAGGGACAGTTGTAAATGATATGGTTGGTGTAGAAGCTTATAGAGCTGGTGAAGCGGATTCAGTTGAAGGGATTAAGGTAATTGATCCATTAACTATTAGCTTTACAATCACTGAACCAAACGTTCAAAAAATTTGGGATTTCGTTTACGGTATCTTACCACAACACGTATACAAATACGATAACTGGGAGTCTTTCAAATCAACTATGAACAATCCTGTAGGATCTGGTATCTTAAAATTTGAAGAGTTCAAAGTTGGTGAATATGTGAGAATGTCAAGATTTGACGATTATCACTTAGACAAGACTAAATTAGATGGCGTTGTCATCAAATTACAACCAACAGAAACTGCAACAGCTGCTTTTGCTGCTGGTGATATCGACCTCGTAAACCCACCTGCAAATCTTGAAAGCTATGACATCATGACTTCAACTGGTCTTGGTGTGGTTCAAGAGTTTACTGGTAATGGTTACAACTATGTTGGTTTCAACTTGAGAAACCCTAAATTATCAGATAAGAGAGTAAGACAAGCTTTAGCTTATGGTTTAAATAGAGAGTTATTCATTGAGAACCAATGGGAAGGTTTTGCATCGGTATGTAATACACCAATCTCTCCAGTATCTTGGGCATTCCCTGATCCATCTTCATTAAACGATTACGCTTACGATCCTGAAAAAGCAAAAGCTTTATTAGATGAAGCGGGTTGGGTTGATTCAGATGGCGATGGCGTTAGAGATAAAGATGGCATGAAGTTATCATTAGTATGGACTGCATACAATGATGTTGATTGGCCTCTAAACTTAATCGCACTTGCTAAAGAGCAATGGAAAGAAATCGGCGTTGAACTTGAAGCAGAATTAATGGAATTCAATGCAGTAGCTGAAAAAGTATATGACAATCAAGACTTCGAAATGTACAACATGGGTTGGTCGTTATCAATCGATCCAGACCCAACAGCAATTTTCGGTTCTGAGTCAGATGTTCTTGGTGGATACAATGCAGTTGGTTTCCACAATGATAGAGCTGACGAAATCTTTGCATTAGGAACTCAAGAATATGATCAAGCTAAGAGAGCTGATTTATATCAAGAATGGGCAATCATTGCAAACGAAGAACTTCCATACCTCTTTAACGCATACAGAAACGAAACTTGGGGCGTTAACAACAGAATCAAAAATATGGAATTAGGACCTTACTATGATTGGACATATACGATTAAAGATATCGAGTTAGACTACGTTCAATAATTTAAACGGCCTTTGATCTATTAAAAGATTTACTAACAATTAAGTAGCCCAGCCTTGGCTGGGCTATCTAAATTTTCAGAAAATGTTAACAATTTGTAAACAGAATTATAGATTTGTAAAGAAGCGGATAAAGACCTTAATTATATGACATTATTTATCTAAAGCCTTATATACAAGTTCTTTTATGCTATAATCTATGTAATGAATCTTAAGTCGATAGGCGTATTGTTTTAAATTTTTATGAACACATACAAGCAAATACTTAAAGAATACTGTTTGCAGATTTAAGTTCAATAAAACAGCATAAAAATTTTTTTAACCGTGGATATAAAAAAATTTTTATGACAATAGGCTAAATTTTGAAGGGGTGTTTAAATGAGAACGTATCTATTAAGAAGAATACTGCAAATAATCCCTGTAATGTTTGGGATTACAATACTTATATTCTTTATTGTACACAATGCACCGGGAGATCCGACAACTAAAATGATGGACCCTAAAATGACTGTGGAAGAGAAGATGAGGTTAAAAGAAAAATTTGGCGTAGATAAGCCAATTATCGTTCAGTATGTGGATTGGATCACTGAAGTATTAAAAGGTAATTTAGGTTTCTCTTGGAAGTTCCAAAGACCAGTATCTCAGGTTATGGGTGAAAGAATGTTGTCAACTTTTTACTTGGCAATTGTTTCTTTACTGCTTGCTTTGCTAGTGGGGATACCTGCAGGCGTCATATCGGCCACGCGGCAGTATACCAAGCTGGACTACTTCTTCACCGTATTTGCCCTGGTGGGGATCTCCGTACCGAGTTTCTTCTTTGCACTTTTATTGATAAAGTTCTTTGCAATTGACAACAGTGTTTTCCCAATATCGGGTATGAGAACACCTGGTGCTTCTGACTGGCCGATTTGGGACCAAATGAAAGATATTTCTATACACACGGTTTTACCGGCGATCGTTTTAGGACTTGGCTCTACAGCAAGCTTTATGAGATATACGCGTTCAAGTATGCTCGAGGTTATTCGCCAAGACTATATTAGAACGGCGAGATCAAAAGGTTTAAGTGAACGTGTTGTTATTTATAAGCATGCCCTTAGAAATGCATTAATACCGATTATCACTTTATTAGGATTTTGGATTCCTGGATTGTTCTCTGGCGCCTTAATCACTGAGCAAGTATTTGCATGGCCTGGAATGGGACTTTTAGGTTATCAAGCGGTTACAGATAGAGATTATCCTCTCTTGATGGGCGTTAACCTATTCCTATCATTTTTAACCCTTATCGGGAACTTACTTGCAGATTTATTCTATGGATTAGCAGATCCAAGAATAAAATACGATTAAGAGGAGGAGCAATCGATGTCAGAATCAGTTAAAAAGAAACAAGAAGCGAATGCCAAACTCGATGCCAAGCAAAAGATTGAATCACCTTGGACGATTGCGTTTAGAAGGTTAAAAAAGAACAAACTTGCCATGGTGAGCTTAGTGATATTATGTGTTTTAGTATTATCCGCTATATTGGCAGACTTTATTACACCTTATGATAGAGATCAAATTAACTTAGCGGAAAAAGAAGTACGTGGCAAAATCATGGAGCTTCCAGTAAAAAAAGGTGCACCTAATTCAGAGTTTTTACTTGGAACAGACGAACTTGGTAGAGATATCTTCACACGACTTATTTATGGCGGACGAATTTCACTTACCGTTGGCTTGGTGGCTGTATTTTTACAGGTAATCATCGGCATAATCGTCGGTTCTTTGGCAGGTTTTTACGGTGGTATTGTGGATGCCGTTTTAATGCGAATAACAGATATTATCATGTGTTTCCCGTTTTTACTCATCGCCATTACGGTTGTTGCAATATTAGGACCAAGTATTTTTAACGTAATGCTCGTTATTGGACTCTTGGGATGGACGGGTATCGCGAGAATCGTAAGAGGTCAAATTCTATCCCTAAGAGAGCAGGAATTTATGGAAGCTGCTGAAGCGCTAGGGATTAGAGATTCTAGAAAAATATTCAAACATCTTTTACCAAATGTTATGGCATCAATAATCGTTTTCGCTACTATGGGTATGGCAAGTGCGATATTGACAGAATCTGCCTTATCTTATTTAGGGCTTGGTGTTACACCACCAACACCTACATGGGGGAATATGATGCAGGCTGCAAAATCAATTTATTCACTTGAACATCATTGGTGGTTATGGATCCCACCAGGTTTCTTGACATTCATCACCGTGATGAGTTTCAATATTCTTGGTGACGGTTTAAGAGATGCCCTTGATCCAAAGATGAAAAGATAATGGAGGTAAAGGATGGCGTTATTAGAAGTTAAAGGATTAAAAACGTATTTCTACACCGATGGCGGTGTGGTTAAAGCAATAGATGGCGTTGATTTTACTGTGGATGAGGGCGAAACACTGGGGATCGTTGGTGAGTCAGGCTGTGGTAAGAGTGTGACATCCATGTCGGTACTCAGACTTGTGGCTGGACCAGCAGGTAAAATTGTTGAAGGCAGTATCACCTTCGATGGAACAGATATCCTAGCATTGTCTGACAAGGAAATGAGAAGTATTAGAGGCAATAAAATCTCAATGATTTTTCAGGAGCCTATGACTTCCTTAAATCCAGTATTCACCATCAATCAACAATTGTCTGAAGTCTTGCTCCTTCATAGGGAAATGACTAAAGTTGAAGCCAAGCAAGAGGCCATTAAACTTTTAGAAAAAGTAGGTATTCCAAGAGCAAAAGAAGTTGTGGATGACTATCCATTTGCACTTTCAGGTGGTATGAGACAAAGGGTTATGATCGCTATGGCTTTGGCATGCAATCCGAAACTCTTAATTGCAGATGAACCGACAACTGCACTTGATGTTACCATACAAGCGCAAGTGCTGGATCTTATGAATAAGCTTCAAAAAGAGTTTGGAACGGCGATTATGTTCATCACGCATGATTTAAATGTCATCGCGGAAATGGCAAATCGCGTTATCGTTATGTACTCAGGAAAGGTTGTTGAAGAATCTTCGATTGTAGAGCTCTTTGACAAGCCTTATCACCCTTATACAATTGGCTTAATGAAGTCAAAACCAGACCTTAAAACGGCTGATGAAAGACTCTATATGATTCCGGGGGTCGTTCCAAATCCCCTATATAGACCTGCTGGCTGCCAGTTCAATTCAAGATGTGAATATGCAATTGAAAAATGCTTCAAATTGGAACCGGATTTGACTGAAATTGGTGCAGGCAGAAAAGTGAGATGTTTCCGCTGGCAAGAAGTACAAGAGTTGAGAGGTGGCAAGTAATGAGCGAAAATGTAAATGTTAAATCAGATGCATTACTGAGCATCAGAGGCTTAAAGAAATACTTCCCAATTAAATCAGGTGTTACAAGAAAAACGGTAGGTCACGTTAAAGCTGTAGATGGTTTGAATTTTGACATAAAAGCTGGCGAAACATTCGGTCTCGTTGGTGAATCTGGCTGTGGAAAGTCCACGACAGGCAGAACGCTCTTAAGGTTGCTTGACGCAACTGAAGGCGAAGTCAACTTCAAAGGTGAGAACATATTAGAATACGATAAAGCACGACTCAGAAAATTAAGAACAGAAATGCAAATCATTTTTCAAGATCCCTATTCTTCCTTGAACCCTAGAATGACAGTTGGTGAAATTGTAGGAGAGGCATTGTTGGAACACGGCCTGGTTAAGAGTAAGAAGGAACTTGAAGAACGCGTTGTGAATATCATTGAAAAATGTGGCTTAAGTGCTTACCATATCAAACGTTATCCACATGAATTTTCAGGCGGACAAAGACAGAGAATTTGTATTGCCAGAGCACTTGCCCTAAATCCTAAGTTTGTCGTTTGCGACGAAGCGGTATCTGCACTTGATGTTTCAATTCAATCTCAAGTCATTAACCTCCTCAAGGACTTACAGAAGGACATGGACTTAACCTATCTCTTTATTTCCCATGACCTAGGCGTTGTTAAATACATCAGTGATAATATTGGGGTTATGTACCTCGGCAGTATGGCTGAAATGGCTGGAAAACATGAATTGTTTGACAATCCAATGCATCCTTATACAAGGGCATTGTTGTCAGCCATACCAACATCACATCCGCTTGAGAAAAAAGAACGTATCATATTGCAGGGGGATATTCCTTCGCCTGCAAATCCACCATCAGGATGCCGTTTTCATACGCGCTGTCCAAATGTAATGGATATTTGTAGTAAGGAAATACCGGAGTTTAAACGCGTAGGCGAAGATCACTACTGCGCATGCCATCTTTATAAATAAGGCTATTAGAGTCAAGTGAGGTTAAAAAATGAATCCAATAAACTGGGAAGAATACAAAGGGCTACAGGATAAACAAGATGAGGGCATTAACAGACTTGATGCAAAGGATGTTATCGCCATGAGTATTGCAATGCTTCAATTGGTGTTGCCTATTGCATTTGCGTTTATGGGCGTCACACTTTTAACCATTCTTGCATTCAAATGGTTTTTTGTGAATTAGCGTGTTCAAGTTGATTAAACCAAGTGCCTAATTCATAAAGACAAAGACTATATATGGCTCAATAAAAAAGCTGATTCAGTATGGTTACAGATAACATTTAGGTGTTGACTCTGTAACCATATGGGTCAGCTTTTGTTTGTAAGTAGACATTCGTTTATAAGGGGCCACTGGCCATTTTTCTCAAAAGCTTAATTTCATGACGGTGTCCATCAAGCTCAATTGGTGTTTCTAGAAAAAAAGGAAGGTGTTTCAGCTGGGGATGATTGATAACTCTGGAGAGGGCATCTAAGCCAATAGTCCCTTGACCGATATACTCATGACGATCTTTGTGGCTGTTAAAGGGCATTTTGCTGTCGTTTAAATGTATGGCCTTTAATCGATCCAGTCCGACGATTCTGTCAAAATCATTTAGGACATCATCCAGATGATTTACAATGTCATAACCTGCGCTATACAAATGGCAAGTGTCAAGGCAAACACCCATAAGATGCTGATGAATTACCTGATCGATGATTTGCCTTAGTTCTTCAAAGCGAGAACCGATTTCAGTCCCCTTACCCGACATGCCTTCAAGTAGGAGGCATGTGGATTCATTTCCGGTCAAGACGGCGTTTAAAAGGGAGACAATACGGTGTATGCCATATTCGACACCTTTACCTGTGTGTGAACCAGGGTGAAAATTGTATAGTGAACAGGGAATTTGCTCAAGCCTATCGAGGTCGTCCCTTAAAGTGAGATGTGCAAAATCATAGACATCATCTTTTTGTGCGGCTGGGTTCATGGTATAGGGTGCATGTGCAAGTAGGGTATGGATATCATGCTGAGCCATGAGTATTTTTAATTGATCAATGTCTTTGGGATCGATCGCCTTAGCAGAACCGCCTCGTGGATTACGTGTGAAAAACTGGAAGGTATTGGCATCTATTGAAATGGCATCTTTTGCCGCTTGTTTAAAGCCCTTGCTAATTGAAATATGTGGCCCGATTCTTAACATAAAAACCGCCTTTCTAATATGAATGATATTAGTATATCAAAAAATACAAAAGGATTGTAATGTGTTAATATAGAGATAGAATAATCAATGTAAATGAGGCGATAAAATGGCTTGTACTCAAAATGAGGATGACAATAAAATAGGTCATGAAACCACCAAACTTAAAGTGAATAATTCGAGAAATGAAGTGAATGATTTGAAAAATGAAGTGAAAGATTTGAAAAATAATGAAGATGATTTGAACAATGAATTGGACGATTTAAGAAACACAGATAAAGAAGGAGATCTTGAAAACTTGGAAGCGCTTCTTAAATCATGTGGGCTCTATTATCACCATTTTATCTATGTTACCAAAGAGGATGTTGAAAACTTAAGGCATCATGAGATGGCATTAATGGAAAAACTTAAAGAGAGTCCCTATGCTACAGAATTTGAGCCAGATCCTTCTAGTCGTTCTTTTTTTTCTGACATCGAAAAGAACATGAAGACAAATGATCGATTGCTGCTTGTATCAGTAGCTTTGCCCTATGATAGTCACCTAGACCAAAGTTGGCGAAATCGAGGGGTTATAGATGCTTCAAGTTGGTCCTATGATTATCATTTGATACTCAAGACTAAGATGAATGGTGCCATGCGTAAAGTAGCCACTACTTTTAATAAGAAGATTATTAAAGAAGGCTATTTTGTAGATACATCAAATTATATTGACCGCGAGTTGGCAAGGCTTTGTGGTATGGGCAAGTATGGGAAAAACCATATGCTCATCCATCCTGATTTGGGGACACAGTTCCATATTGGTCATTTTTACTTTGTAATTGAATCGCATAAAGGTCATCCCCGAAAAGTCTTAGAAATAGATGATGGTCTTCTTTATGAGGGGTGTACTAATTGTAACAAGTGTGTAAATGCCTGTCCGGCGCAAATTTGCGGTCAAGTTCAAATGAATCGCTTGAAGTGTATTTCCTATTTGACACAGACTAAGAAGCCACTTGAGGAAGTTGAAATGAAGCGAATCGGTAACCGTTTATATGGCTGTGACATTTGTCAAAGGGTTTGCCCTGCAAATCGTGATCACAAACCTGCCCCCGAATATATAGATTATTGGTCCACAGAAGGCTTTAAGGGGATTGATCTTATCGAAGTCCTGGGTTTATCCCAACGCGCTTTCAAACGAAAATATCAAAACACCGGCTTCGCTTGGCGTGGGCTAAAAATATTAAAACGAAATGCCTTAATTGCCGTGGGTAATTCAGAAGATCCGGTGTTGATAACCGCTTTAAATGATTTTGAAGCTTTAAAAGACGATGACTATTTGGCTAAATATTATCTTTATGCTCGAAAGCGTATTGAAAGGGATTAATGTTAAAAAAAGTTCATAAGATTTGTTTCAGTTTTCACATAAGTATGAAAGTGTTATACTAATACTGTAATGTTAAATCGCATTTTGGGAGGTAGGAAAATGTCTAATGTACATGAGTTAGAATATTTAAAAGAACAGGTTCAAGAGCTTAAAGATCAAGGTGTTTATAGAATTTTACCGGTACTTGAAGGGGCAAATGAAGCTGAGGTTATTCTTAACGGTAAAAAAGTAATCAATCTTTCTTCAAATAACTATTTGGGATTTGCAAATCATCCGAAATTAAAAGCAGCTGCAATTGAAGCAGTTGAAAAATACGGTGTGGGCTCAGGTGCTGTTAGAACGATTGTCGGTAATATGGACATTCACGAAGAACTTGAGGTAAAATTGGCTGCATTTAAGAGAGAAGAAGCTGTAATGGTCTTCCAATCAGGCTTTAACTGTAATGCTGGTGCAATTCAAGCCATTACGAACAAGGGAGATTTAATCATCTCAGACGAACTCAATCATGCGAGTATCATCGATGGTGTTAGGTTATCAAGAGCTGATAAAGCCGTGTTCAAGCACAGCGATATGGCAGATCTTGAAAACGTGTTAAAGGAAAAAAGACATTTATATACAAATTGCTTAATCATCACTGATGGTGTCTTTAGTATGGATGGTGATATTGCAAAATTGCCTGAAATCGTAGAACTTGCAGAAAAATACAACTGTATGACTTATGTAGATGATGCACATGGTTCAGGTGTGCTTGGCGAGAGCGGTCGTGGCACAGTGGATCATTTCCATTTGCACGGTAGAGTAGACTTTTCTATCGGTACCTTATCAAAAGCAATTGGCGTTATTGGTGGTTATGTAGCGGGTAATAAAGTCATGAAGGAATGGTTGCTTCATAGAGGCAGACCTTTATTATTCAGTACATCTTTGCCGCCAGCAGCAGTAGGCGCAATCATGGCTGCAGTAGATGAATTAACTGAAACGACAGAATATACTGAGCGTCTCTGGGCAAACTCTAAATTCTTCAAAGAAAAGCTAGGTAAATTAGGCTTTAATACTGGTGCAAGTGAAACACCAATTACACCAGTTATCATAGGAGATGAAGCCTTAACCCTTCAATTTTCTAAAAAACTGTTGGAAAATGGTGTGTTTGGTTCAGCAATCGTATTCCCAACAGTACCAAAAGGCACTGGTAGAGTAAGATGTATGGTGACTGCAGCACACACTGAAGACCAGCTTATGAGAGCAGTAGCTGTATTTGAAAAAGTGGGCAAGGAAATGGGAATCTTATAGTCTTTCGCTTAAGATGACATCCGAATTTACTTGTTTTGATATAATCATAAGAATCGAAAACGCAAACATGGCTTTCAACAATTACGAGTGTATTGTTGGAACACGGTGTTTGCGTTTTTATTATGTATCATTAGTTCTCATCCAGCTTTGAGAAAGACTCACCAACTTGCGAAAAGCGGTTTGATGCGGCAAAACAAGGTTTTGACGTTAAATGATTACATAGCTAAAAATTTCTCCTGTAAAGTGATAGAAACTTTAACTTACAAAACCGGTAAGATGAAAACAGAAGGCCATACAAAGTTTTGACCCTAAATGATTATTTGTGTGAATGGTATGGTACAATGTGGGTATAAGGTCCATGTATACGTTGAAAAAAATATTTATTAAAAGTTTAAATAAGGGTATAATAGTTATTATAATACAGGAGTGGAGGGTTTGAGATATGATGCTTGATAAAAAAGATGGAATATTACTCGAAAGTGGGACGGGTGAAGTTGAAATACTTCATTTCACAGTGTCAGGAGAGCATTACGCAATTAATGTCGTAAAAGTTAAAGAATTATTGCAGATCGAAAATGTCTCGAAAGTACCAAATTCTCATCCAGCTATATCTGGTATTTCTCTGATTAGAGGTGAAATGATTTCCGTAGTTGACTTGATGTATGTACTTGAAAATCAAAAAAATCCAAAGGTAAGAGGTGGTATGACCTTAGTTTGTGAATTCAACAAGATCAAGGTTGGCTTTGCGATAGATTCTGTACTGGGCATACATCGTATCGGTTGGAACAAAATCATGAAGCCAGATGATATTACTTCTAATTCATTGATCATAGGTAATATTAATCTCAATGATCAGATTATTATGCTTTTAGACTTTGAAAAAATTGTGATGGACATCAACCCTAATACAGGTATAAATATGGAAAGGGCAAAGAACATTGCAGTCAAGGATCGTTCAAAGTTTAAAGTTGTTTTGGCCGATGATTCACCAATGATCCGTAAGGTTCTTTTAGACACTTTGACTTCAGCGGGCTTTACAAAGCTTAAATTCTTTGACGATGGCATGCAGACTTATGACTATTTGATGCTTTTGGCAGAGAAGAAGGGTGAGACCTTTGTAGATGATATTGACCTATTGATAACGGATATTGAAATGCCGCAACTTGATGGACATGCTTTAACAAGAAGGATTAAAGAACATAAAATTCTTAAAAAGCTACCGGTTATTATTTTCTCTTCTTTAATCACGGAAGATTTGCTCCATAAAGGTGAAGCTGTTGGTGCAGATGCCCAAATGAGTAAACCGGAGATCGAAAACCTAGTTGCTCTAATCGATAAAATGCTCAAAATAAGAGGTTAGAAATATTATTGAGATATAATTACAATCACATATTTTTCAGAATTTAAATGACGGATTATAGCCACTAATAAACCAAAGAACAGAACATATAAAACCCTAGTAATTGCAACGTGATTTTACGTTTGAACACTAGGGTTTTTTTATTTTTAAATCACTTATGTCTTTAATTTGTCTGTCATCCTCATATTAAGAACCTTATGTGTGAACATGTGTACATAAAAATTAAGTATTATTAAACAAAATATTTAATATCATATTGACGTCAATAAAATCATAAAGTATAATAAATCGAGTGAAAAGTTTAGTATTAATAAACAACAAAAAACACCATATAAATTTATTTTTTTTGAATAAAATTAGGGTGTTTTTAACATAAAAAAACACTATAATTCATATGAATTATTTTTGTTTTTTAAAACACAAAAAAAGGAGAATTGGTTGTGAATATTGGAGAAAAGATAAAGAGGCTTAGACTAGAAAACAACCTAACACAAGAGGAATTAGCAGATCGATGTGAACTTTCAAAAGGATTTATATCTCAACTTGAAAGAGATATGACATCTCCTTCAATAGCAAGCCTTGTGGATATACTCGAAAGCTTGGGGACAAATCTTCAAGAGTTTTTTAGTGAAACCGTGGAAGAAAAAATTGTCTTCAGAAAAGAGGATTTTTTTGAAAAAGAGGATGAAGAGGTTGGCTATAATTTAGAATGGATCATTCCAAATGCGCAAAAGAATATGATGGAACCAATCATGTTAACCCTTGCACCAAACGGCGCATATGATGCACATGATCCGCATGAAGGGGAAGAGTTCGGATTTGTTATTTCCGGGTCTGTGGTCGTTAGACTTGGCAGTAAGAAGTATGTGGCAAAAGCGGGTGATACTTTTTATTATAAAGCCAATAAGAGTCATGAAATCATTAACAAGGGCAAACGTGAAGCCGTTATTATATTAGTGGGAACACCGCCAAATTTTTAGACATTGGAGGGCGTCATGAGTGACAAAATTGTAATGGGGAGAAGCTTAACCAAAAGCTATAACGGCGTTGAAGTCGTGAAAGGAATAGATTTCTGGGTTAAAAAGAACCAATTTTTAACCATACTAGGGCCAAGTGGTTGTGGTAAAACGACAACACTTCGTATGCTTGCAGGCTTTGAGCGCCCAACAAGCGGACAAATATTTTTTGAGAACAATGAGATTACAGACTTGCCGCCTTATAAGCGTCAAATAAACACAGTATTTCAAAAATACGCCTTGTTTCCACATATGAACATATATGAGAATATTGCTTTCGGTCTTAGAATTAATAAAGTAAGTGAAAAGGAAGTACAAAAAAAAGTTGCTAAGATGCTAGAACTTGTAAACTTAAACGGTTTTGAAACGCGTAAAGTCAATTCACTGTCAGGCGGTCAGCAACAAAGAATCGCCATTGCCAGAGCACTTGTCAACGAACCTAAGGTTCTTTTGCTGGATGAGCCACTTGGTGCACTGGATTTAAAATTAAGAAAAGACATGCAAATTGAGCTTAAAAACATGCAAAAGGAACTTGGCATAACTTTTATATATGTAACACATGATCAAGAAGAAGCATTGACCATGTCAGATAAAATTATCATTATGAATCAAGGGGAAATTCAACAAATTGGTTCGCCAATTGATATCTATAATGAGCCGGAAAATGCTTTTGTTGCTGATTTTATCGGCGAGAGCAATATTATGGAAGGCATTATGCATCGCGATGAGCTCGTGAGTTTTGCGGACCGTGAGTTTAAATGTGTGGATACAGGCTTTAATCAAAACGAACCTGTTGATGTCGTCATAAGACCTGAAGATATTAAAGTCGTAAGTGAAGCGGATGGCATGATTAAAGGGATTGTTAAATCCGTGGTGTTCAAAGGGGTTCACTATGAAATGATTATTAAGGAAGCCCAAAGAGAGTGGATGGTCCACAGCACTCAAATGTCCGAAGAGGGGAGTGCGGTTGGACTGATGATACTTCCTGATGATATTCATATCATGAGTAAGGAGGTATTGGATGCTTAGAAAAATAGCGTCAACACCTTATTTGTTCTGGAGCCTGCTCTTTATAATTGTTCCTATATTAATGGTGGGATTTTTGAGTTTTACGCCAACTGAGACCAGCGGTGTTGTTGGCTTTACTTTTTCAAACTACATGCGCTTTATGGAGCCAATCTACTTGAAGGTGCTTCTAAGATCGGTTGAAATTGCTGTAAAGGCAACGCTAATCTGTTTTGTGATTGGATATCCAATGGCTATGATTCTTGCCAAAATGGACAGTCGCATTAGAAACTTGGCTGTAATGTTGTTTGTTGTTCCCATGTGGATGAATTTTTTACTAAGAACATATGCATGGATGACCATACTCGGTAAAAACGGTATTTTGAATAAAATATTATCGCTATTCCATATAGCGCCAATGACCTTTCTCTATTCAGAGGGTGCAGTGTTAGTGGGAATGGTCTATAACTTTCTGCCCTTTATGGTCTTGCCGATATACACCGTTTTGACCAAAATGGACAAGAGTTTAATCGAAGCGGCTGAGGATTTAGGCGGCAATAAAATTACAGTCTTCAGAAGGGTAATTTTTCCACTTTCAATTCCAGGTGTAGTGTCTGGTATTTCCATGGTATTTATGCCTGCGGTTAGTACTTTTGTTATTACCAACCTCCTATCGGGTGGTCAATATATGCTCATCGGTAACCTCATAGAGCAGCAGTTCTTAGCGGTTAACGATTGGCACTTTGGTTCGGCAATCTCTATGCTCTTAATGATTTTAATCCTCATCACCATGTCGATTATGAATCGATTGGGTGCTGGTGTTGGCGAAGAAGGGAGTGCTGGATTATGGTAGGTAAATGGATTAAGCGCCTATATACTTTTCTTATTTTTTCGTTTTTATATGCACCCATAGCTGTTTTAATTGTCTTTTCCTTTAATGATTCTAAGTCCACGGCCAAATGGGAGGGCTTCACTTTTAGATGGTATCAAACCCTAAGTGAGAATGGCTATATTATGAAGGCCCTCTATTACACTGTAATGGTTGCGATTGTATCGGCACTAGTGGCAACCATTATTGGCACCTTAGCGGCCTTTGGAATACACTATATGAAAACTTGGCGACAAAAGGTCGTTTTAAATGTAAACAGCATTCCAATTCTCAATCCAGATATCGTAACAGGGATTTCACTTATGACACTCTTCGTGGCGCTTAAGATGGAGCTGGGATTATTGACGATGATCATTGCGCATGTGACCTTTAATATACCTTATGTGGTCTTATCGGTCTTACCAAAGCTCAAGCAAATGCCAGGTGATGTTCTAGAAGCCGCAATGGACCTTGGCGCAACACCTTGGTATGCGTTTCGAAAAGTAATTTTACCTGAAATCAAGCCAGGGATCATAACGGGTGGTCTTATTGCCTTTACACTGTCGATTGATGATTTTGTCATAAGTTTTTTCAACACTGGGAATGGTGTAACAAACCTTTCTATAGCCATTTACTCCATGGCGAAACGCGGTATTAAACCTGAAATAAATGCACTTGCAACACTTATGTTTGTAGCGGTGCTTGTAATGTTAATCTTAATCAATAAGCGCACAAAAATCGAAGAAATTTAATATTGAAGAAGTTTTAAGCCTAATGTTTGAATGGAATCATTTAAAATCTGAGAGAGTATGTGTCATATAAATATTTAAAGAGAGGGAAGTGAAATCAATGAAAAGAAGTATTGCTTTATTACTAATAATGGCTTTAGTAGCAAGCGCATTTATTGGCTGTAAAAAAGAAGACCAAGTAGTGCTAAACGTTTATAACTGGGGGGACTATATCGACGAGAGTATTTTTGATACTTTTGAAGAGGAAACTGGTATTAAAATCAATTATGAAACATTTGCAACAAATGAAGAAATGTACACAAAGATTAAAAAAGGTGGCACTCAATATGATATCGCCATTCCTTCAGATTATATGATTGAAAAAATGATCAAAGAAGATATGCTTGAAAAAATTGACTTAAGTAAAGTGCCGAACTATGCGAATATTGATGATCAATACAAAAATCTCGCATTTGATCCCAATAATGAGTACTCAGTGCCTTATTTCTGGGGAACAGTTGGTATTATCTACAACACAAATTTAATTTCTGAAGAGATTGATTCATGGAATGCACTTTGGGATGAAAAATACAAGGGTATGTTTACCATGGTGGATTCTCAAAGAGATTCTATTATGGTAGCCCTTAAAAAGTTAGGTTACTCAATGAACACCAAAAGTGTTGCTGAACTTGAAGAAGCAAAACAAATGCTTATCGAGCAAAAGCCTTTGGTCTTGGCATATGCTGGTGACAATGTGAAAGATATGCTCATTAGTGAAGAAACAGCTATGGCGGTTGTGTGGTCTGGCGAAGCAAGCACAGTTATTCAAGAGTATGATTATTTCAAATATGCTTTGCCAAAAGAAGGCTCAAACAAATGGTTTGATAATATCGTTATTCCAAAAGGTGCGAAAAACATCGATGCGGCGCATCAATTTATCGACTTCCTCTGCAGAGGCGATATCGGTTTCTTGAACGCGGATTATGTAGGTTATTCTACATGTAACAATGAAACATTGAAGTTAATTGATCCTTCATTAATTGACACGACTTATGCATATCCTAAGGCTGAATGGACTAAAAACTTTGAAGTGTTTTTAGATCCGGGTGACTTTATTCAGGAATATGATAGAGTTTGGACTGAAATAAAGGCAAATTAAACATATAGGACTAGAGTTCTATTTGCGTAAATGATATAATAATGTTGAACAAAAGCCCAATGATTTGGGCTTTTTATGTATGAGAATTTTGGAGGTGAATACCTTGATCATAAATGGAAGTGAAATTGCTAAGAATATTAAAAATCAAGTGAGACAAAGTATTATTGGTAGCAAGCGTGCCCCCAATGTGGTTGCAATCATGCTAGGTGAGGATCCTTCTGCAGAATCCTACCTTAGAATGCTTGAAAAAACTTGCATGAGCGTTGGTTTTGGCTATGAAATTTACAGACTTTCTGAGAACATTTCAGAAGCACAATTGTTATCTGTCATTGAAGAGAAGAATAAAGATGAATATGTAGATGGCATTTTGGTTCAAATGCCATTACCGTCGCATATTAGCGAAGAGAAAGTCATTATGCAGATTGAACCTACGAAAGATCTTGACGGTTTTCACCCCATGAACGCAGGCCGTCTCTTTAAGGGTGAAAAAGCGACGAGACCATGTACGCCACTTGCTGTGGTAACCATTTTAGATGCTTTAGATATTGATTTAGATGGTAAAAACGTCGTTGTCATTGGCAGAAGTAATATTGTGGGTAAACCATTATCGGTAATGCTCATGCATAAGAATGCCACTGTAACGGTTTGCCATTCACATACTCAAAACCTGATTCAACATACGCAATGTGCAGATATTGTTATTTTGGCAGTTGGTATTGCAGGTTTCCTTAAAAAAGAAATGGTTTCAGAGAAGACCATTGTAATCGATGTTGGTATGAATGAAGTGGACGGAAAGCTCGTTGGGGATGCGGACTACGAAGCACTAAAGGACTATGTAAAAATGATTACGCCAGTACCTGGTGGTGTTGGACCTGTTACAAATGCTGTTTTACTTTTGAATGTGTTAGAGCACTTTCAGTTTTAGTTAAGGAATTGTCGTGAATTTTTTTAAAGGGGAAGGGATTGTCGTGAATATATTTGGTGTAATGTTAGCGATTGGATCGGTTGTAGGGACCGTATTGTATTTTTTGAATGAACAAAAAGACAGCATACCAATTGATCCTTATCATGATTATGAGGAGATACTAGACGCTGCATTGGCATACAAAGAGCAACATGATGAATATGCAAAAGAATTTTCAAAGTTATCACCCTACATTGAAAAAATGGAAATTAAGGCATCTGGTCGTTACGGCCTATCTCTCGATGGTAAATTCTTGACCATATTAAATCTAAGAGAAGATGAGGCAGCAAAACTGATAAATGAGATTGGTGGTGAATCCTATATTAACGGGAGATTCACCTATTTGACATTAAGGCGAAAAAATGAGCTCAGTAAAATAAAGCCGATTGCTCATTTTAACATCAAACCTGACTCTAAGATAAACACGACAACGGTAATTCAATATGATACCAGCGGCTGTATCGCTGAAGACAATGAGATTACAGAGAAAAAATGGGAAAATAAACAGGTGACCTTCAGAGAGCCTGGTACTTACACCATTAGACTTAAGATCAAGGATAAAAATGGTAACTGGTCTGATAATTTTGAACGTGATGTAAAAGTCACTGAAGAGATGGGCATTAAGAGTATAGAGTGTTATGATTCAACTATGTTTGTAATTTATAAGAATGGCCGTGTTTTATCAAAGGGTAAAAATGAGTTTGGTCAATTGGGGATCGGAAATTTAAATGCTTTATCGGAGTTAAAATATAATAATCTTTACGATGGTGTATCACAAATTGCTTGTGGTGAGAACTTTACAATTTTTTTACTAAATGATGGAACCTTATGTGCAGCTGGTACCAATCGTCTTGGTGAACTGGCATCAGGTGATAAAAATGCCTCTAGGACTCTTAATGTTATTTGGGGCCTTGAGAATATCAAACAAATCGCAGCAGGTAAGCATTTTGCAGCGGCACTTGATTTTAGTGGGAACGTCTATGTTTGGGGTGATAACTCTGAAAACCAGCTGATGAAGGACGATATCGCAGAATCCACCATGCCAATCAAGCTTGAAGGTGTGGAAGGTATTAAGTCTATTGCACTAGGGGCCAATTTTGGATTTGCAGTGAAGTACGACGGTACTGTGATTGGTTGGGGAGACAATTCCCATGGTCAGCTGGCTCTAGGCTTTAAAGGGCGAATTTCAGAACCGGCGATGACGCTCTATAAAAATACTGCCTTTATGACAGCCGGCGAAAAATTTTCAATTTCAGTTTCTGAGAGTGGAAGAGTCTATGGTGCTGGTAACAATGCTTACGGGCAGCTCGGCACAAAGGGCAAGGCTGAAATTTTTTTCCCATCAGAGGTCTTGAAAGTAAAGGATATTGCAGTAGCACATGCTAAGGAATCCCTTGTGGTGGCCATCAATCAAATTGGAAAAGCCTTTATATGGGGTAATTTTAACGCACCGGGAACAAAGGCTATTTATGAGCCAGAGGAACTAGCAGGGGTAAGTTATATCTCACAAGCGTCCAATACGGGTAAAAAATGTTACCTCTTGGATGGTAGTGATAAATTACAAATTATTTCAGATATGTCTGGTAAAAACGAAACAAAACAATTTTACCAAAATTTCTATGACTTTTATGACTTGGAGCTTAAATCAAAATAAATAGTTTAAAGCCACAATTTTTTATGTATAATAAAGGTAAGAAATAACAAAGAATAGGAGTGATCGGGATGAGGGAGAGAAGAAAAGCACACAGAATACCTTACAAAGCGGTTATGACAATTGATGAAGTATATAATCAACAAGATGTCATCAAAGAGTCTAGAGAAATTCCA
>NZ_JBVBZF010000012.1:0-27436 GCF_057447755.1 Fusibacter sp.
ATCCAGTGATGATGGCGGAGGGGCTACACCTGTTCCCATACCGAACACAGAAGTAAAGTCCTCCAGCGTCGATGGTACTTGGCGGGCAGCTGCCTGGGAGAGTAGAACGTTGCTGGTTATCTAGTATGCTTTGGCATCTAGTATTGATTGTTTGTACAATGAGCCTTAGGCCCCTTGGTCAAGCGGTCAAGACACCGCCCTTTCACGGCGGTAACAGGGGTTCGATTCCCCTAGGGGTCACCATTATTCTTTGAATTATGGCTTCTAATAACAATCGAAGTTTTCCAAACTATAAATGGACTAACATGGGAGTATAGCTCAGCTGGGAGAGCATCTGCCTTACAAGCAGAGGGTCATAGGTTCGAGCCCTATTACTCCCACCATATGCGGGTATGGCGGAATTGGCAGACGCGCTAGACTTAGGATCTAGTGTCTTGTACGTGGGGGTTCAAGTCCCTCTACCCGCACCAATTGCGGAAGTGGCTCAGTGGTAGAGCATCGCCTTGCCAAGGCGAGGGTCGCGAGTTCGAATCTCGTCTTCCGCTCCATTTTTTTTGCGGGTGTAGCTCAATGGTAGAGCCCTGGCCTTCCAAGCCAGTTGTGAGAGTTCGATTCTCTTCACCCGCTCCATGAGCGAGGTCCATTAGCTCAGTCGGTAGAGCACCTGACTTTTAATCAGGGTGTCCCGCGTTCGAGTCGCGGATGGATCACCAATTAAGGCGACGTAGCCAAGTGGTAAGGCAGAGGTCTGCAAAACCTTTATTCACCAGTTCAAATCTGGTCGTCGCCTCCAAAATTTAGCGCTCTTAGCTCAATTGGATAGAGTGTCTGACTACGAATCAGAAGGTTAGGGGTTCGAATCCCTTAGGGCGCGCCATCTAACAAGGTACTGAACTGTTACGATAACATATCGTAACAGTTTTTTTATTATATATTATTAGTTATCATCCAGTTTAGAGAAAGAATGATCAACTTGCGAAAAGCGGTTAGATGCGTCAAAACTGGGTTAATGATTTAAATGCAACAAAATTTTAGATAAAACTCATGTCGGACTTTAGGATGTCAATTGATGTCTGATTATAAATAGTCTATAATGAAGAAAGCTAAATGCAGTTTAAGGAATTAAAAAGTAGAAATTTCGAAGAGTGAGGCAGATATGAAAATCAATCGATTATTAACCGTTACCATTTTAATTTATTGCATCGTATTTACAAGTCTAATCATGGGCTTATCTCTACCAAGTGGTGATTCTTTTCTTGAAAGGGTTCTTGTAAGTACAAATATGCCTGTATATACTAAAGATACACAAGGGCTTTATATTCCAGGAGCACAACTCTTTGTAGTTATCTTTTTGAGTTGGCTAGCATTAAAATGGTTATATAGAAATCAGGTGACCTTATGGAAGAATGGTTTGCTATTACTCATTGTCATTGTGGTTGTTTCGTGGAAGTTTATTCTCTACTAAAGATAAATTTCCACTAAAGACAATTCTCTACTAAAGATAGATGGAAGGCTTTATTATGAATGTGACCTTAAAAGATATTAGACAAATATTTAAAGAACACATGAATTGTGAATTGACTGAGATTACTGAGTGTGGAAATCACGATTTAAATAGGAATATGGTATTTAAGGCTTCTACACCTTCATCAAAATGGGTTATTAAATTTTATTATAAACCGCTGAAGAGAAGACGTGAGATTGAATCACTGTCATATTATAAAAATGATATCCTAAACATTAGGTTTCAAGGTGTTCTGGAAAATGGAATAGAATGGCTTATTTATGATTTTGTTGAAGGCTTACTGCTTGATAAGTGTTATGATCAACTTTCAATATCTGATCTCAATTTACTTTTTTATGAGATTGGCAAAGAAATGGCAACCCTTCATAATGTAAATCAGTTTAATTATTTTGGAGACTGGGTGACTTACAAGCAGAGCCCAATTCAGAACTATCGTGCATTTATTATTGATGATACGGAGCGATTGATCCAAAATGTTGAGAACCAAAGCATAAGTGAAATGGCGTTATTTGATACACTAATAAAGCACCTTAGAAATGAATATTCTAATATAAGAATACTTAAAGAAGGCAGACTCTGTCATAGAGACCTTGATGGCAGGAACATACTCATCAATAGGGAAATTAATAGAGGCGTTAACTCAGACCAACATGAAAAGTACCATTTAAAGACATTCTTGGATTTTGAGAAATGTGTTGTTTTTAATGAGCATTTTGATATTGTGGGACTATACAAAAGGTATTTTTTAAAGCAGGCCTCATTGATAAAGCCTTTCAAACAAGGTTATGAGAGTGTTAAAAAAATAGATGCCAGTTTTAATCAGGAACTAAAGTTCAACCTTCTTAGACTTGGTATTGACCATGGCAGCTGGGCAATGTATGTATCTGCAGACTTTTATAACGAAACACTTATGTTTGTTAAAGATCTTTTAGTTAAATTTGAAGATCTTGAAGCTTATTATATATAGGGGATCTTTCTACTTAAACTGAAAGCCTCCATTCTTATTAAAGAGAATGGAGGCTTTTTAGATGTCTTAGATTACTTTATTGAGTTCAAAGAAATCGTGAATTGCCTTTAAGGCTTCCTTAGATTGTTTTTCATCAATTATACATGATATTTTAATTTCAGATGTTGAGATCATTTCGATATTGATGCCCAGTTGATATAGAGCACCAAACAAACCAGAGGCAATGGTTGCATCAGATGTAATACCCGTTCCTACAATTGATAATTTTGCAACATCTGTTCTAACCAAAAGGTCGTTTGCCTCTACCTCTTTAATGAAGGCATCAATTATAGGTTTTACATTATCGAGTTCATCTTTAGGGATTGTAAATGATATATCATTAAGATCATCATGATTGAGATTTTGAATGATCATATCAATATGCACATTCTCAGCTGCAAGAGCAGAAAACATCTTATATGCAATTCCAGGTCTATCTGGAACACTTGGAACTGTTAATCTTACAATGTTATCGTCTAAGGTTACACCTCTAACCTGTGCTTTTTCCATTACTTTCACCTCTTTAATTAATGTGCCAGGATGCTCGAGATCAAAAGAAGATCTTACGACGAGCTTCATATTGTTTTTACGTGCTAATTCAACAGATCGCGGGTGCATGACCTTTGCACCTAATTTTGCAAGTTCAAGCATTTCGTCATAACTAATAGAATCAATTAAACTGGCGTCTTTTACGATTCTAGGATCTGTTGTATAGATGCCTTTTACATCGGTATAGATTTCACATAATTCAGCATTTAGTGCTACTGCAAGTGCTACAGCCGTAGTATCTGAGCCTCCACGGCCCAAGGTAGTGATATCACCATTTTTATTGACACCTTGAAAACCTGCAACAATAACAATTTTATCATCTTCAATTTCAGACATGATTCGTTCTGTACTGATGTCATTGATTTTAGCTTTTGAATAAAAAGGATCAGTTTGTATCCCACACTGATAACCTGTCAATGAAATGGCTTTATAACCCTTTGATTCAATGGCCATTGCCAATAGTGATATGGAGATTTGTTCGCCTGTTGACAAGAGCATATCCATTTCCCTTGAAGAAGGGGAGCTGGTAATGCTTTTAGCGAGTTCAATTAAATGATCCGTTGAATCTCCCATGGCAGAAACGACCACTACAGGACAATAACCTTGCTTTTTTTGTTCTATTATATGATTGGTAACTCTTTGTATACGTTCAGCGTCAGCAACAGAGCTACCACCATATTTTTGAATTATAATTTTATTCATATTGCACCTCTTTATTCAATTAATTCATAAGTTGTCCCATTTTTGTTTACTGTAAGAGATTTAAGCTCCCAATTGTGATTTAGGGATGAAAGGAAGGGCTTAAGTTCCATATCAAAAAGAGTGTTCTCACATTTAACGAGTCCAATTAATGTTGGACCGGCACCACTTATAAATGAACCAAGTGAATGGCTGTTTTTTAATTGCTTAACAATTTTATCTGATTCATGGATCAATTTAATTCTATACGGCTCATGTATTTCATCTTTAAGGGAAAAGCTTAGCAAGTCGTAGTTTCTAGTGTTTAATGCGTTAATCAACATGCTCACTCTTGAAATGTTGTTAACACATTGTGAAAGTGAGTACTCCTTCGGAAGGACCCTGCGTGCATCTTTTGTACTAACTCTGAAATCAGGGATTAGAACCTTAAAGAGGAGTTCATCAGGAAAATCTACTGTGGAGTAAAAAACTTCATTAGAAGTATGATCAAAGCATGAAATAACCATGTCACCAAGTATTGCAGGAACAACGTTATCGGGATGACCCTCAATTTCTGTGGCAAGATGAATGATATCTTGAGTACTGAGTTTAAAATTCAAGAGATAGTTTGCAGCAAAGATACCAGCCACAATTGAGGCTGCTGAGCTGCCAAGTCCCCTTGATATTGGAATTTGACATTCTCCCATGATGAGTTTGTAGCCTATATTGCTAGCATCATATTTTGACATGACCCTATCTATAGTAAGCTTAACAAAGTTATCTTGATCTTCAACCTCAGCGATACCGCTTTGCCAAACAACTTGCTTCTCATTAGTCTCGAGTTTATCAACAGAAATATGATTAAAGAGATTAAGTGCAACACCTAATGAGTCAAACCCTGGACCAATATTTGCAGAGGTAGCAGGGACTTTAATTTTAATCATTCAGTATGCCTCCTATATAGGTTTTAAGGTTTTCATAATCACTATTAATTGCTTGTAAAGGCTCAATAGAAGAGATTGCAATATCTGGATCTTTAAGACCGTTGCCAGTTAAGACACAGACAACTTGACTGCCCTTGGCAACTTTACCTTCACCATAAGCCTTTAATAAGCCTGCAATTGATATGCATGAAGCCGGTTCAGCGAAAACGCCTTCTTTAGATGCAAGTAAGTGATATGCTTCCAGTATTTTTTCATCAGTGATTTTATCAATTTGACCTGAAGATTCTTCAAGGGCCTTTGTTGCTAAATCCCAGCTTGCTGGATTCCCTATACGGATTGCAGTTGCAATTGTTTCAGGGTTTTTAACCACAGCACCGTCAACAATAGGTGCTGCACCTGCTGCTTGATAACCAAACACTTTAGGCTTATGAGCAATTAATTTTGCTGCAAAATATTCATTAAAGCCTTTCCAATAAGCAGAGATATTTCCTGCATTTCCAACAGGTAAGAACAGATATTCCGGCGCTTTTTCAAGCTGATCACAAATTTCAAAAGCTGCTGTTTTTTGACCTTCTAAGCGGTATGGGTTTATTGAATTAACAAGTGTAATCGGTAAATCTGTACAGATTTTCTTTACCATTTCAAGGGCATCGTCAAAGTTGCCTTCGATTGGCATAATAGTAGCACCATATGCAATTGCTTGTGCGAGTTTCCCAAGTGCTATTTTATTGTTAGGTATGATGACAAAACACTTAATGCCTGCTTTTGCAGCGTAAGCAGCAGCTGCTGCAGATGTATTGCCTGTTGAAGCACACATAATTGCATTTGACCCGTCTTCAACTGCTTTAGTGACTGCCATTGTCATCCCTCTGTCTTTAAAAGAACCAGTTGGGTTTAAACCATCGTATTTAAGATAGATTTCTATACCTGGCATAAGCTTCTCGAGATTCTTTGCTCGAATTAAAGGTGTATTGCCCTCGTTTAGAGTTACGGCTTCAGTTGCTTGTGCAAGTGGCATATATTTTCTATATTGATTGATTAATCCTGTATACATCATTGTGTTCATCTCCTATATTAAAACAATTTATTGTGGCGAAAAAATAGCTCCTATTTGTCAAATACTAAGAAGTGCTTGTATTTGCAATTTGCCTTGTGGGCGATCTGATTGAGTTGATGAAGTAATGATTCTTCATTTTCAGCAACCAATTGAACATAAAGCACATCTGAGTTCGCATCCTTTGATAGCTTGATTGCATTTGATGAGAAGCATTCGAAAAGGAGCATAGTGAGCTCTTGAAGCTTGCCATTAGTCAATCGAATGACCCACTTAGATTTCTTAGGATAGTATTGATGAATGTGAACACTATCTTGATAGTGATATGAAGGATGCTTCTTTTTATTTTGAACAATGTCAAGTAAATCGCCTAAAATCGCACTTGCAGTAGGGAATTTTCCTGCACCTTTACCAGTGAACATCAACTCACCAACAGCATCGCCTTCTAACACAACGGCATTGTACTCATTGTCTATCTTGGCATATTTAGATTGGCCTGTTACATAAACTGGTCTTACAGTTCCATAAATACCATCGCCCATATCTTCAGAGAATGCCATTAACTTCATCCTGTAATTTTCGCTTTTTGCATAGTCAATATCTGATTTTAAAATATTTGAGATTCCTTCAATTGGTAAATCCGTCCATTTGATGTGCTTTTTATAGCCGATAGAAGAGAGAATGACTAATTTTCTCATGGCATCATAGCCTTCAACATCTGAGGTAGGGTCTGACTCTGCAAAGCCCATTTCCTGTGCGAGTTCAAGAGCAGAATCATATGATATACCATCATCGAACATTTTGGTTAGAATATAATTTGTTGTACCATTTATGACAGCACTGATATTTTTAATGGTATTGCCTGCAAGGCACTCTTGGAGTGGTTTTAATATTGGTATACCACCACCTACACTTGCTTCAAAACTTAAGATGGTATTATTAAGCTTTGCAATTTCAAGTAAGTCGTTACCTTTCTCGGCGATGAGGTCTTTGTTTGCAGTGATTACCGGGACGCCTTTTTTAAGGAAGTATTCCAAATAATCATAGGTAGGATAGATGCCGCCGATTGTTTCGATGACAATATCGTACTCATCTTTTATGAGCTCATTAAAACTGTTAGTAAAGATATCATATGCTTCATGTGTTTTGTATTTATCTAAGTTTTTAACAAGAACTTTTTCAACCCGTACATTTTTTGAAAAGTTCTCTTGTATGCTTTCATTATTCCTCTTTATTAATTCATAGACACCAGAACCTACTGTTCCGTATCCTAATAATGCAATTTTCATATTAAACCTCCCAGTTAAACTTATTCAATGCCAAGTAGTGAAAATTTATGAACGCCTTCGATATTTTTAAGATCATTGGATAATGTTGTAAACGAGTTGGTCATTTCGGATATGTCAATCGTAATTGTGACATTTGCCATTTGATCAATTGGGCTACTTTGACTAATTGTCATTATATTACCGTTGTTTTCAGCGATACATTCTAGAACTTTTGATAAGATTCCCGAATGGTGGTCTAGGTTCATTGAAACAGTTGCTTTTTTTCCGATGACACCATCACCAAGTGCGAAAACAAAATCATTATACTTATAAAATGTACTTCTGCTGATGCCGACTTTCTTAACTGCATCAGAAACTGAAGTAGCTTTTCCTTCTTTTAGTAAGGTTTTAGCTTCAACGACTTTAATAAATACCTCTGGTAAAACGTCGATGTGTATGAGTAGAAATTTTCCTTTATCCATATTATCCTCCCTGTATTTTATAGACGGACAATTGTTCGCCGAAAATGATATTAATAAGGATTATAGCACAATAAAATATTGTATACAAGGCAAATGTTAAATATAATTCATGTTTTTATTTCTGAACAATCAAATGTTTCTGAATTGTTTGAATAGTATTGTAATTATGTGATTCTTTCTGAATTTTGTAAAGTTTCTAAGCATTTGGGGTATATTATTTTTACATATGAATGAAATTATTTTTTATTATTAGGAGGCACAGTTATGAGCTATTTGAAAGGTGAATTTTCTTTAAAAATGACAGGTGATCGTCAAATTGACAAAAGTGTCCTTTCATCGCAGAACTTTATATTGTATTTTTATCCAAAAGATAATACATCCGGTTGTTCCTTAGAGGCACAGGATTTCGCAGATTTATACGATGAGTTTAAGGCGCTTGGTTATGAAGTGTATGGTATCAGTAAAGACAGCTTAAAATCACATGAGAAATTCAAAGAAAAATTTGCGTTGCCATTTGATTTAATATCAGATGAAGAAAAGATACTACATCATAGCTTCGATGTCATTAAGGAAAAGAAACTATATGGAAAGCATGTTTTAGGAACGGAACGTTCAACATTTGTCTTTAGAGAGGGCCTTCTTTGTATTATGGAGTTTAGGGGCATAAAGGCGAAAGGACATGCAAGAGATGTCCTAGATCACTTGCAAAAGTAATCCTAACTTGACAATGCATGTGTGCAACAGTATAATGTAATAGAAAATTGAATATTAAATTAAGGTGCTTCTCTTATTAAGCTAAGAGGGAAAGAGGTTAAAATCCTCTGCAGCCCCCGCTACTGTATATAGTGATGAAATCCAAGTTATCCACTGAGAAATCGGGAAGGATGGAAAGTAAAGTGATCTATGAGCCAGGAAACCTGCCTTAATTTCGAAATAATCTACTTCGGAGGGAAGTCGGGTGATTTGAATTGAGTTTGCATTCAACACACGTCTTTCACGTGTGTTTTTTTATGCAAACAACAAAATTTGAGCCAAAAGCTGTGAAGAGGAATGTTCAGCCTCAAACAGCGTCAGCGAAAATTGTTTTGGGACATCGCGGATGGCACAAATGTTGTTATAAAATGGATCAATAGCGCATTTTGCGTATAATGGATATAAAGTGAGGGTTAATCATGGCTAAGAAAATAATGTTTCAGGGAACAGGATCAACAGTTGGAAAAAGTTTAATAGTGGCTGCTATGTGTAGAATATTAAATGATGAAGGCTATCGTGTAGCACCTTTTAAATCACAGAACATGGCACTAAACTCATTTATTACGAAAGACGGAAAGGAAATGGGTAGAGCACAGGTTGTTCAAGCTGAGGCGGCTAGAATTGAGCCGGATGTTTCAATGAATCCTATCCTTTTGAAACCGACAAGCTATGTGGGATCTCAAATTATCTTAAATGGTCAGGTTTATCAAAATATGAAAGCTAGTGAGTATTTTTCTCAGAAGGATTTTTTAATTCCTCATATTAGAAAGGCTTTCAATCACTTAAATCAAAATTATGATGTCATTGTAATTGAAGGAGCTGGCTCTCCGGCAGAAATAAACCTCAGAAGTCGTGATATTGTAAATATGGGACTTGCTGAAATTGTTGATACAGATGTTCTCTTAATCGGAGATGTCGATAAAGGAGGCGTCTTTGCTTCCATATATGGCACTTATATGCTCTTATCTGAAGAAGAGCGTAAACGTATTAAGGGATTTGTCATCAATAAATTTAGAGGTGATGTATCTTTATTAGTGCCAGGTGTAAAAATGATTGAAGAAAAAATAGGAATCCCTTGTGTTGGGATTATCCCATTTATAGAAAATCTAAAAATAGATGACGAGGACAGTGTGTCCGAACGTCTTTTTATGAAATCTGACAAACCCATCAAAGTAGGTGTGGTAAGGTTGCCATATATGTCGAACTTCAGTGATTTTACAGTATTTGATATGGAATCTGATGTCAGTCTTGAATATGTAACGACCGAAGCTGAGATTGATGAGTGTGACTTACTCATCATCCCAGGCAGCAAAAATACAATTTTTGATATGCAATTTATCATTAAACATAAAATCAATCAGGCCATTTATCGTTTTTATAAAGCTGAAAAACCTATCTTTGGCATTTGTGGCGGCTATCAGATTTTAGGAAACAGCATTTCTGATCCTGACAGTGTTGAATCTATTGATGACTTAATCAATGGCCTCGGTCTTTTAAATGTTGAAACTGTTATGGCAACTGAAAAGACAACTGTACAAAGTGAAGCAACCATTCAAAATGATTACTTGAATCTCAATACAAAAGACATGATCATAAAAGGTTATGAAATCCACATGGGAGAAACAATTGCATGTGGCAGTGATGTCGTTCCCTTTGCAATCAACAGCAAGGGCGAATATGACGGTGCTATCGATGAAACAGGACGTGTTATGGGCACTTATTTCCATGGCATCTTTGACAATGATGAATTTAGAAGTGCTATTCTAAACAAAATTAGAAGTCAAAAGGGGATTATTGAAGTAAGCTCAGAAGAGTCCTTTGAGAAGCTAAAAGATCAGGAATATGATCGTTTGGCAGAGCACGTTAAACAATATATGGACATGAAGCTTATTAAAGCATTCTTAGAAGAATCGAGGCAATTAGATTGTTAGTTGATATAGGTATTGCAGTCCTTTTGGACTGGTTAATTGGTGATCCTCCTAATTGGCCGCATCCAGTTAGGTTTATAGGATGGTTAATCAGTAATCTCGAAAAGATGATAAGACGTTTTTTCGGAAACCTCTATGTTGGTGGTTTTGTATTAGCATTTTTAACAGTAACAATTGTTGTAATGTTGTATACGATCACAGCTATGATTAGCCATCCTTACTTTTTAAAAATATTGAACATCTATTTATTATATACATGCTTGGCATGCAAGTGCTTAAAGGATGAAGCTATAAAAGTTAAGAAACTGATTGAATCCAATCAAATCGAGGCATCTAGAAAAGAGCTTGGGTATTTGGTTGGACGAGATACCGATAACTTAACCGAAAAACAGGTTTTAAGAGGCATTCTAGAAACAGTATCTGAAAACACAGTTGATGGTATTTTAGCACCCTTATTTTACATGTTTCTCGGCAGCTTGATCCTTGGTACAAATGTTTCTATGGCGGTTGTATTTGCACTGATTTATAAGAGTGTCAATACCTTGGATTCTATGGTTGGCTATATGCAAGCGCCTTATAGAGAGATCGGTATGATCTCCGCAAAGACGGATGATGTCCTTAACTTTATTCCTGCAAGACTAGGTGCTCTTTTTATGCTATTTGCAGGCTTTCTTTTGAGATATAATGTCAAAGAAGGTTTCAAAATTATGAAAAGAGACCACGGAAATCATAAAAGCCCAAACTGTGGCTATCCTGAGTCCGTTACTGCAGGCCTTCTAGGCATTCAACTGGGGGGGACTAACGTCTATTTTGGACAAGAGGTTTATAAACCAACCCTTGGTGACAAGCATCGAGACTTTGATGCCATGGATATTGATAGATCTGTTAGAATCATGTATGGCTCTGAAGGACTACTTTTTCTAATGGGAGTGGCTCTAAACTTATTAATATTATAGAAAGAAAAGGTGATTAAATGAATTTTCACGGAGGTTACTTTGGTGACAAGGCTCTAATTGATTTTAGTGTCAATATTCCACCCCTGTCATATCCTGAAGGTCTTAAAGAATTGATGATGGAAACATTTGACAATTTAAGAAGGTATCCTGAAATAGACGGTGTATCATCAAAACAGGCAATCTCCGAGAAAACAGGTTTTGACTTAAACGAGATTATTCTTGGTAATGGGGCTACTGAGCTTATTTATTTATTTTCAAGAAGTGTGGGTGTAAAGAGGGCTTTGATACTTGAACCCACATTTACAGAATACAGACGCGCGCTTGAGCTTAACGGTGTTGAAGTGTTAAGTTTTTCTCTTTTGGATTATGTAATAACACACGGTAAAAAGTCTACTATCGATATGAATCATCCTATGCTAGTATCAGATATTGTTAACTCAATTAAAGAGAATAATGTCGATTTATTAGTAATATGTAACCCGAACAATCCGACAGGACATTTGTACACACGTGATTTTGTTAAAGATATCTTAAACGCCATAAAGAATGAAAACTTTAAAATTTTTATTGATGAGTCATTTTTGGACTTTGTCCCAGATGAAAAACGATTGACTTGTGAAATCTTAAAAGAGGACTTAGACAAGGTTTTTCTCTTGAGATCGATGACAAAGAATTTTGAAGTGCCAGGCTTAAGAATTGGGTATGGACTATGCCATAAAAATGTAATTGAGCTCATGAAGCGCTATAAGGAACCATGGTCCCTAAATGCTTATGCTTTAGCTGCAATCCCTTTTTTAATTCATCAAGATGATCATCTTTCTTATATCAGAAAGTGGTGTAAAAGTGAGTCGGATTATCTTGCATCAGAATTTGATACCATTGAAGAAATCAATTATTACAAGGGCAATGCCAACTATTTGTTGATCAAAATTCCAAAGATCTTAGAGTCCTCTTTTTTTGATGAGATGGTTGGTAAAAATATCTATTTAAGAAAATGTGAAGATTTTAGAGGATTAGGTAAATCCTACTATAGAATAGCAATTAGAGAACGTAATGAAAATGAAAAATTAGTGAATGCCATTAAGGAGGTTTTCCATGAAAAATTGGTTTAGTAAGACGTTGAGTTTAACCGTGGCAATGGTAATGATGCTTTCGGTAGGATTATTGTCGTTTGCGGCGACGATTGAAGTTGATAATAGTGCCAAGCCTTTTAGCACTGAGGTTAAAAATGGTAGAACCTATATTTCAAGTGAAGATTTAACGTCATTTGGATTTACAACTGAAACTAAAGGACAAATGATCCTTGTAAAGAGCAGTGATGTTACCTTTACTTTTTATAGAGATACCAATAAGGTGAGTGTAAATGACGCACAGGTTACACTTGATTCAAAAGTGTATTCGAGAAATGGTGTGCCTTATATTCCAATGAAGTTTTTCTTCGAAACAATTAATTATGAAATTGGTTGGGATTCAAAGACGAAAACAGTTTCTTTACACAAGCTTGGTGATGAAAAGTTCCCAATTGTGATTAGCGATGGTGACTTACATTACAAATTTACTAAGCCTATGAAAAAGGTGGTTTCTTTAGCCCCATCTGTAACAGAAATTTTATACGCGATTGGTGCAGGTGATACCCTAGTTGGTAGAACAATCTATTGTAATTATCCTTCAGCTGCAGAGTCGGTTAAAAGTGTTGGTTCTTTATATGAGCCTGATTTGGAAGGGATCCTTGATTTAGAACCTGAAGTGGTTATCGCAGCGACACATATAAATGAAGATGTAATAAATACTCTTAGTAGCGCCAAAATTGCTACACTTACACAAAAATCACCAAGTAAGATCAACGAGATATATACCTTTATTGCCAAGTTAGGTGCTTTGGTAGATCATCGTTATGAGGCGAGAGCTGTGATTTCTTCGCTTAAGCTTAAGGAAGATCGTATCAAACAAACCGTTGCCTTGATTCCGACATCGAAACTTAAAACAGTCTATTATGTCGTTGGGACTGGTAAAAAGGAAAGCACAGCGGGAAATGGCACCTTCATAAATGAAGTTTTACAGGCTGCAGGTGGACTTAATGTTGCTACAGATGTAAAAGGATGGTCATATAGTCTTGAAAAACTTCTTGAACATAATCCAAGCTATATATTTGGTGAAGGCTATAATTATGATACAATGAAAGCAAGTGACAACTACAAAGCGCTATCAGCCCTTAAAAATAATCACTATATTAAAATCGACAGTGATGTGTTTTCAAGACCCGGTCCAAGGGTTATCGACATGGGCATGAAGTTGATCATCCATGAATTATATCCAGAGTATGAGCATTATTTGAATTATTAATGAGAAATTGTTAGGTAAAATATATGAATTTTATTGAGAGAAGAAAATGGAATCGACTTTATGTCTTGATTCTAATTGTAATTTTATTATTAGTTGGACTCTTTGCCATCACCCAGGGATCTGTAAAGATCCCTCTAGGTGATGTTTTTCGCGTTTTTGTTCATCAATTAGGCTACCCTAATGACATCAGTGACTTAAAGGCCTCTCACATCTTTATAATTGAAAATATAAGACTCCCAAGGGTCATTATGGCAAGTATTGTGGGTGGTGTTCTATCGATTGTAGGGGCCTCTTTTCAAGCAATCTTTAAAAACCCAATGGCGGACCCATTTGTAATGGGTGTTTCATCAGGTGCAGCATTCGGTGCCACAATGGGGATAACCTTTGGTCTTACGACAAATCTTTTTGGTTTTGGCACTATTTCAACACTGGCTTTTTTAGGGGCCTTGGGAACCATAGTTATTGTATACTCTCTTGCTAGAGTGGGTACAAAGATCTCTACGACCAGTATTTTACTTGCGGGTATCGTCATGAACTCACTTCTGACATCCATTATTTCGCTTGTCATGATTGTGAATCAAGATGACATTGCAAGAATTGTGACCTGGACCATGGGGAGTTTCAATGCGGCTTCGTGGGAACACGTTATCAAGTTGTTGATCCCATCACTAATTGGTTTTTTGCTACTTATGATGAAGGCTAGAGAATTGAATGCACTTGTCATAGGTGAGGAAGATGCAAAGAACATGGGTGTAAATGTTGAACTTACAAAAAAACTCATACTGGTATATGCTTCTTTCTTAATAGCATTTTCAGTTGCTGTAAGTGGCATAATTGGATTTGTTGGCTTGATTATACCACATTTATTTAGAATTGTTTTTGGTGCAGACCACCGTACGCTTTTGCCTGTATCTTTTTTTGGGGGAGCAATTTTTCTCATTATTTCGGATACACTGGCTCGGAGCTTAGTCCCAAATATGGAAATACCAGTCGGTATTGTTACAGCGGTATTTGGTGGACCATTCTTCTTGTATTTACTCAATAAAAACAAGAAGAACATGGTATAGGAGGGAAAAATGGTTGCAGCGATTCAAATAGAAAATTTAAAGTTTAAATACGATGAAGAGGATGTACTGAAGTATATTAATCTTCACGTACCAAAGGGAAGTTTTGTCAGTATTCTCGGACCTAATGGTTCAGGAAAAACCACGCTTTTAAAGAACATTTGTCATTTATTAAAGCCATATGAAGGTCAAATCGTAATCAGTGATCAATTGGTAGAACGCTTTAAAAGCAAGGATTTAGCAAAAGAAATGGCAGTGGTTCATCAAGGGGCCAATTCAGAGTTTGATTTTAATGTTGAAGATGTTGTTTTAATGGGGCGATTCCCTTATATTAAGAGATTTCAGTCAGAATCTATGAAAGATATTGAAATCGCAACTGATTCCATGAAAAAAACAGCAACTTACCATTTGAAGCACAAGACTATAAAAGGCATAAGTGGCGGTGAAAGACAGAGAGTCATGATTGCTAGGGCTCTAACACAAGAACCGCAAATACTGCTACTAGATGAACCTATCTCTCACCTTGATATCAAGTATCAGCTTGAAATTCTTAAGCTCTGTAAGTCTCTAAATGAGCAAAATGAACTGACGATTATTACAACCTTACATGATATCAATTTAGCAACACGTTTTTCAGATTACATTATCTTAATGAATCATGGCGAAATTGTAGAAATTGGCAAACCCTTTGAAGTAATGACCAAGAACAACATTAAAAAGGTTTACGAGGTTGATGTTGAAATCATTAAAATGGAACAATTTGAAAATCCGATTATTATTCCAGTTTGATTCAATAGGGCATTGTAATGCCTTTAGGAGGTAAAATGGGACAAATTATTTTTATAACTGGCGGTGCAAGAAGTGGTAAGAGTACCTTTGCTGAAAAAAAGGTTCAAGAATTTGGCAGTAATATCATTTATGTGGCGACAGCAATCCCTTTTGATGAAGGCATGAAAGATCGAATTAAAAAGCATAGAGAAAGTAGGCCAAGTACATGGCATACGATTGAAGCCTATAAGGCATTCAATGTGCATTTTGCAAATGATATCGTAAAATCTTCTGATGCCATTATATTCGACTGTATTACGGTTATGGTAACGAATCTAATGATGGAACCAAAGGTAGATTTTGAAATGGTTGATATGGATTTTGTCAACACGTTAGAAAATAAGATCCAAGAAGAGGTTGAACTGCTATTAAAGACGGTCAGAGATACAGGACTTAACATTGTCATTGTGTCTAATGAAGTGGGCCTTGGCTTGGTACCCTTTTATAAGATGGGTAATTTCTTTAGGGATATCGCGGGCAGAATTAATCAAAAAATTGCAGCTGAGGCTGATGAAGTCTACTTTACAGTATCAGGCATTCCAATGAAAATTAAGTAGGTGGGTAAATGGACGCTCTTGTACTTATGATCTCCTTTTTTACGCGTATTCCTTTGGGCAACAAGGTTGCGTATTCTGATGAACTCTATAAAAAAAGCATAAAATATTTTATCTATGTGGGTTTAATCATAGGTGTTTTTTCAGCAATTCCATTTTGGATACTGCCATATGTATCAGCAGGTGTCAGGAGCATTTTGGTTATTTTATTGTATCTCATCATCAGTGGTGGCATCCATCTTGATGGCTTAGCAGATTCTATGGATGGTCTATTCAGCGGTCGTGATAAGACGCGTATGCTTGAAATTATGAAAGACTCAAGAATTGGCAGTTTTGGTGTCATTGGTCTAATTCTGTATTTTTTGATATTTTATCAATGTACACTTGAACTCGATGCCATTTATATTGTTTTGATGCCTTTTGTGGGAAAAAGTGCAGCTGCCTTTGTGGCTGGGTTTAGTGAATATGCACGAAATACGCCAGGTATGGGTACAATTTTTGTCAATGAACATACAAAAAAATCCTCGTTCGAGATTTTATTTTTAAATTTAGTAATAGGCTTTATTGCACTTGGCATAGAGGGTTTATTAATTGTCGGTATTACTTTCACATTGGCATTTTTGATGATGAAATGGATACTAGGGAAAATTGGGGGAATGACTGGTGATACAGTTGGGTTTACTGTTGAAGTATGTCAAATGGCTTTCCTTCTAATAGCAGTAATAATCTACTAAAAAGTGAGGATGCACAGTAATGAAAAAGGGAATAATTATTGCAGGTGCCTCAAGTGGCTCTGGTAAGACGACGATATCTATAGGCCTGATGAAGGCATTTAAAAATATGGGATTAAAGGTACAACCCTATAAAACAGGACCGGACTACATCGATCCAATGTTCCATAGAAAAGTCTTAGAGACTTCTTCATATAATTTACCTTTATGGATGGTATCTGATGAAAACATCCAGTATTTATTTAATAAAAGAAATCAAGCTGCTGACATTTCCATTATTGAAGGGGTTATGGGTTACTTTGATGGTCACAGCGTTAAATCATTTGAAGGTAGTACAGCATATCTGGCTGAACTATTAGAAATACCTGTGATGCTCGTGTTTAATGCAAGCAGTATGTCGCTTAGCGCTGCTGCAATCGTTAAAGGTTTTTCAGAGTTTAAAACGCCAAATCGAATCAAAGGGGTTATTTTAAACCAAGTTAATTCAGAATCCCATTATACGATGCTAAAAACAGCGATTGAGACGAATACAGATGTTAAATGCTATGGTTATTTACCTAAGAATAACTCAGTTGTTATTGAAAGCAGGCATTTGGGCTTGCTCCAGGCTGATGAAATCCTAGATTTAAATCATAAAATTGATTTAATTGCAGATCAAATGACTAAGACCATTGATATACATGCAATATATGAGGATTTTGAGTATTTTGAAAAATCTTGTGGCATTTCTGACCAAATGGAAAATACATTTAGCCAAATTAAAGAGATGCTGTCTTTTAGAGGCTCTTTGACGCTTGGCGTTGCAAGAGATCAAGCTTTTTCTTTTTATTATGATGAGAATATAGAAACGCTTTTGTCACTTGGTGTCAAAATCAAGTATTTTTCACCAATGACGGATGAGTATCTGCCTGAAAAGCTTGATGCGATTTATTTGGGTGGCGGATATCCTGAAGTATTCGCTGCAGAGCTAAGTGCCAATAAAACTTTTAGAGAGCAATTGTTCTTAAGATTAGAGGCTGGGATGCCTTGTTATGCAGAGTGTGGCGGATTAATGTACTTAACGGATCTGATTGAAGACCTAGATGGATGGCCTTTTGAAATGGTAGGTTTTTTCGATGCGAATACGCTTATGACAAAAAAGCTTCAAAGATTCGGTCATACGCATATAAATCTTAAAATCGAATCCAGTGACAAATTTAATAGGTCTTATAATATTGACTATAGAGCTCACGAGTTTCATAAGTCAATTATAGTTGAACATCAGCCGATCGATAAAATCATAACTTCTGAAAAAAGAGGAAAACAGTGGTCTTGTGGATACTTTAGAGAGAACACACTTGCTACGTATGCGCACAATCATTTTTATAGCAATTTAGAATTCTTAGCGTTTTTAATTGATTTGTGGACCATTAATAAATTGTAATAATCACAAGAACGGTGTTTACTCTATTGTTTATTAGGGCATAATAAAGATAAAGTTGGCTCTTGCCATATTCATTAAATAATGATAAGTGTCATAAAATAGGGAGGCATTATGGAAATTATTAAAAGTTCACCTGTATTACAAGCGTTATTGGCAACCTTGTTTACTTGGTTTGTGACAGCACTTGGTGCGGGGATGGTGTTTTTCTTTAAAGAAATCAATCGTAAGGTTTTAGATATCATGCTTGGATTTGCAGCCGGTGTCATGATTGCAGCGAGTTTTTGGTCACTTTTAAACCCAGCAATCGAGATGGCTGAACGAAGTGGACAAGTACCGTGGGTACCAGCAGTGGTTGGCTTTATGAGTGGTGGTATATTTTTGTTTGCTATTGATAAAGTGCTCCCGCATTTACACAGTGGCTTTCCAATGGAAGAGGTTGAAGGTGTAAAGACAAGCTGGCAGAGAAGTGTTTTATTGGTTTTAGCAATAACGCTACACAATATTCCAGAGGGATTAGCTGTCGGTGTTGCCTTTGGTGCACTGGCAGTAGGATTGCCAGAAGCGACATTGGGTGGTGCTATTGCACTGGCGATTGGTATTGGTATTCAAAACTTTCCTGAAGGTGCAGCCGTATCAGTGCCGCTTAGACGTGAAGGCTTCACAAGAAGAAAAGCCTTTTTATATGGTCAGGCTTCAGGCGTTGTTGAGCCGATAGCAGGTGTTATTGGCGCTTTGCTTGTCGTTACAATGCACACAATCCTGCCATATGCCCTGTCTTTTGCTGCAGGTGCTATGATATTCGTCGTGGTTGAGGAACTGATCCCAGAATCACAAAGAGAAAAGAATACAGATCTTGCTACCATGGGCGCAATGGTCGGATTTACTGTGATGATGCTTCTGGATGTAGCGCTTGGCTAATATTGACGGTGTTGGATGTAAATATTGAAATGTGACTTAAAGAGCATCTCTGGGGTATATATACCTGAGATGCTTTTTTTAACAAAAAAATATCATTAGAGGGTGGCGCATATGCTTTACTTATTATTGGCGACTTTTTGCAGTGCATCAATTGCATTATTGTTTAAGGTGACAGAATCGAGAGGAAATAATCGTATTGTGGTCAGTATGGCAAATTATGTAATTGCCAGCCTGATAGCAATCTATTTTATTTTTAAAGAGAATGCTTATATGGATTTTAAACCTTCACTCCTTATTGGTCAGAGTGGAGCAGTGCAAAGCAATTTTGTAATTCTAATGGGCCTTGCTACAGGTGTCTTTTTTTTACTAGGGTTCATATTCTATCAGAAAAGTGTTAAAGAGTCTGGTGCAAGCTTGGCAAGTATGTTTGGTAAACTGGGCATTTTGTTGCCGATGGTTCTGTCCATCGTCATATGGAAGGAGTATCCGACAAGGGTGCAATGGATTGGTATATTATTAGCTTTAATGGCAATTATACTGGTTAATTCAAAGCAAAATGTCAAGGTCGCTAAGGTTAAAAATATATCCTACGCATTAATCTTGTTGTTTATTTTTGGGGGTGTCGGTGATTTTTGCAATAAAATATTTCAAAAGTATGCAGTGATTTCATTTAAGCCTATTTTTCTTTTATGTGTCTTTGGAACCGCTTTTATATTGAGTTTTTCTATTATAAAAATTAAGAAATTCAGGGTTGAGAGAGAAGCCCTTTTGTTGGGTGCTATCGTCGGTATTCCCAACTTGTTTGCTTCATTTTTCCTAATAGAAGCCCTTCAGTATAAACCGGCAACTGTGGTTTTTCCGGTTTATAGTGCCGGCAGCATTCTGATTGTAATCGTCCTCAGTAGAATCTTGTTTAAAGAAGCCCTAAGGCCAATGGATAAAGTTGCTGTTCTCATGACCTTATGTAGTTTATTTCTAATACAATAAGGGTAATATATAAAAAAATTATTCTCGGGGTCTAAAAAGGCTAAAATAACCTATATTTTAACAAAATTTATCATCATTTATTGAATTTTTTTTAAAAACCAAGTTACTTAGTCGGATATTTTTGCTATAATATACTTTGAGGATAAGAAATAATAGTTTGATTGTGTCTAGATATAATTGTTAAAAAGATGACAACACAAATCAAACAGAAATGAGGGAAGACATGTCAAATTCTAAAAAAGTATTAATTTTAGGCGGTGGATATGCAGGGGTTAAAGCTGGAAAAACGCTTCATAAGATCTTTAAGCAAAATGATGACGTTGAAATCACTTTAATCGACAAAAATCCATATCATACCCTTATGACTGAACTACATGAAGTAGCAGGGCATAGGACTGAACCAGATTCGATTCGCGTAGACCTTAGAACGATTTTTAATGGTAGAAAGGTAAACGTTGTAACGGATCAAGTTGAAAAGATTGATCTTGAGCATAAAAAGGTCAATACTACTCGTAAGGTATTTGATTATGATTACTTGATTATTGCATTTGGATCAAGTACAAATTCTTTTGGTATACCAGGTATTGAAGACCATGCATATACGCTTTGGTCATATGATGATGCCATTAAAATTAGACATCAAGTTGAAAAGATGTTCCAACTTGCTGCTATTGAAGAAGATGAAGCCATTAGACGTCAAATGTTAACATTTGCTGTTGTCGGTGGTGGATTTACCGGTGTTGAAATGGCTGGAGAACTTGGCGAAGCCAAAGAACATCTTTCTGAGAAGTATGGTGTTAACAAAGAAGAAGTAACGGTTTACAACATTGAAGCTACTTCAAGAATCTTAAATACCCTTAAAGATGACAACCAAGTTGGAAAGGTTGAAAATCGTTTTAAGAAATTAGGGGTTACCTTGTTGAAGGATGCAGCGATTGTAAATGTTTTACCTGATAAATTCGAGTTAAAAGATGGTCGTGTAATTGCATGTAACACACTCATCTGGGGTGCAGGCATTAAGGTTAATAACTTCGTCGGATCTTTGGGCTTAAAAGCTGGAAGAGCAGGCAGAGTTCAAGTTAATGAATTTATGCAGACCTCAGAATACCCAGAGGTATTTGTTGCAGGTGATAACACTCATTATGAAGATCAAGATGGTCTTTTACCACAAATTGTTGAAGCTGCAGAACAATCAGGACATACCGCAGCTGAGAACATTGCAAATTTAATCAACGGAAAACCACTTCATGCTCATAAACAGGTTTATCATGGTTTTATGGTATCAGTGGGTTCAAGATATTGTGTTTCTGATAATAATGGATTAAAACTATCTGGCTTTTTCTCAATGCTTGTGAAGCATCTCGTGAATTTCTATTATCTTTTCACGGTAAGTGGTGTTGCCCAGCTATTTGAGTACTGGAGACATGAGTTTTTCCATGTAAAGAACAACAGATCTTTCTTAGGTGGCCACTTCTCAAAATCTTCACCAAACTTCTGGCTAGTACCATTTAGAATGTTTTTAGGTGTAATGTGGTTAATTGAAGGGCTTCACAAGATTGAAGACGGTTGGTTGACAACAGCAAAAATGGTTGCTTCAGATGCTGTAACTCAAGCAAGTGAATGGGTTGAAGAGGGTGCAACAGCAGTTGATCCATTAATCAAAGAAGTTCCAGGCCTTGTTCAATGGGCAATTGATAATATCGTCGCACCTCATGCGATTGGTTTCCAAACGATGATGGTTTTCGCTGAAATTGCATTTGGCTTAATGCTAATTGCTGGATTATTTACCTTTATATCTGCAGTTGCAACAACTGGTATGACTGTAGCAATCACCCTTACAGGTATGTCAGATGCTTCAATCCTTTGGTATTTCTTCGGCGGTATTGCTATGATCGCTGGTGCGGGAAGCACTTTTGGTTTAGACTATTATATCCTACCGCCACTTAAGAAATGGTGGAAGGGCACCGCATTTGCTAAAAAGTCATATCTGTATTTCCATTAAGCTAAAAGCTATAAAATTATTGGTGACAAATATAAATCGTATCTGCATTGCAGATACGATTTTCTAACGGATAAGGATGAGATAATTATGAAAAAGAATGATATTATCTTGATCATTGTCGTGCTCTTGCTTGGCGTGATCTCATACGGTGCAATGAACCTATTAAAGAAGGATGATGGCAGTGCACAAAAGGTTGTTATCAAGTATAGGGGCTCTGTAATTAAAGAATATCCGTTTACCGAAACCACAAAAGAGACATACACTTTGGATGATGGTGGTGAGTTGAATGTCGTACAAATTGAAAATGGTGCGGTTCAAATATCTGATGCAAACTGTAGCGATTTGATTTGTGTAAAGACAGGAAAGATAACGAAACCGGGTGAAATTATAGTTTGCCTACCTCATAAGTTTACAGTTGAGATTGTTTCAAGTGAAAATCTCAGTGAACTGGATGATATAGCGGAGTAGAAAATGAATAGAACAAAACGGTCTATAGATACAAGAAAATTGGTTTTAATATCAGTGCTCGTTGCCCAGGGAATGGTGCTTGGTTATATTGAAAAAATGTTACCGATACCATTTATTGTACCTGGTGCTAAGCTCGGCCTTGCCAATATTATCACCTTAACAGCAATATATTTTTTGAGTTTTAAGGAATCTTCAGCAGTCGTTTTATTGCGTGTGCTGTTGACCGCTGCTACGTTTGGTTCTCTATCAAGCTTTTTGTACAGTTTGGCAGGTGGCGTATTGAGTTTAGTCGCTATGGCTGGTGTAATAAAGGTCTTTAGAGATGAATTGAGCTTGATCAGTGTTAGTATTATCGGATCCATTTCACATAACATGGGTCAGTTATTTGTTGCGGCAATCATCATTCACAATGTGTTGATTTTTACTTATCTGCCTTTTTTATTGATAATTGCCGTTCCAACTGGAATCTTTGTAGGTCTTGTGGCAAAGGCATTGATTCAATATTTGAAACGAACCAATTTTATTAGATAAATTTGAACTAAAGGGGGTAAAATGTCCTTTAATTTGGAAGTAGAAGATGGCCAAAAAGACCTTTATAATTATTTGCAAAATGAATTAGGGGCTGTTAAGGCGCAAATTAATGTGCAAACACATTCTAAATTCAAAGAAGTTCAGTTCATAATTGATGATGTTATGAGCAATGAAGGCAAAATGCTAAGACCTTTTTTAGTGCTTTTAAGTGCGCAATTTGGCCACTGTGATGAAAAGAAAATTAGATTATTAGCCGGAGCAGTTGAAATACTGCACATGGCGACATTAGTACATGATGATATAATTGATGAGGCGGCCTTGAGAAGGAATAAACCTTCTATACAGAGTAAGTATGGTAAAGATATGGCTGTGTATGCAGGGGATTATTTATTGGCCAAGTCTATCAGTATTTTAAATGAAGAGACCTTTGATCCTAATAATGTTAAGCAGTTGGCTAAAACCATTTCAAAAATTTGCGAAAGTGAATTGATGCAATACCAGAATCGATTTAAAGCCCTGAGTATCAAAAATTATCTAAAGGTAATTTCAGGCAAAACAGCAGCCTTGTTTGCTGTGAGCTTGTATATTGGTGCACTTGAAAGTAACTGTGGTGAGGCGTTTGCCCGTCAACTCGGTAGAATAGGCTATGAACTTGGAATGGCTTTTCAAATAATAGATGACTTGTTGGATTTTAATGAAAATCAACAAAAGGTTGGAAAGAGTACCCTTACAGATTTTGCCAATGGTTATTTTACGATTCCAATTCTCTATGCGTTAAAGTCAAATCAAGTTGATTTGTCAACTTTCTCAAAAGAAGCCCTTACGGAGTTCGTTGTTGCAAACAATGGCTTGAAATCAGCTAAAAAGCTTGCAAAACGATATACTCAACGCGCATTTGACAGAATTAATTCATTGGAACCAAGTGATGCAAAAGAGGTCCTTAAACAATTTGCGACGCTCTTACTGGATCGAGATTATTAAAAACCGTCACTTTTATGAGCGCTTTCATAAAGGTGACGGTTTCATTTTTTTGTCCTATTGATTTTCTAAGAGTGATGCGTTTATTTACATTGGCCAGTCAATAGCAGATGAAAGATATTCTGCTATTTTTTCAAGCTCTTTCTTGTCGATCTCACTAAATCTGCCAATTTCAGGACTATCGATATCAAGAACGCCAATGAGTTGATTATCTTTTAATAAAGGGATGACAATTTCACTATTGGAGAATAGATCACATGCGATGTGACCAGGAAATTGATGAACATCTTCAACCACAATGGTTTCTCTTGCCTTTGCACTGGTTCCACAAACACCCTTGCCTAAATCAATCGTGGTTACAGCAGGTTTGCCCCAAAATGGCCCTAGTTTGAGTTGATTTTCTTTTAGTAGGTAGAACCCAACCCAGTTTAAGTCGTGCAGTAGAAAGCCAATTGTAGCCGCTGCGTTAGATGCATTTGCAACCCAATCTGTTTCATCCTGTAAAAATGTTACAAGGTTCTCTAAAATATAGGGATATAAGACTTCAGGTTCTTTACTGGTGCATGGATATATACAAGCCATATGATGCCTCCTTATTCGTTTCAATCATTTTTAGTATAATAAAAATCCAAGTAAGAATCAATCTATTTGAGGTAGGGTAAGATACCAAGGTTTTGTAACATTTGAGATATAAAAAAACAACCGCTTTTGCGGTTGTCTTTTGCTCAAATCATTAAAGTACTTCTAGGATTTCGATATTAACAAGACCGTTAGGTGACATAAATTCAACCTTAGCACCAGCTCGTTTACCCATTAGTGCGTTACCAATTGGTGATTCATTTGAAATTCTATTTTCAAGTGGATCAGATTCTATTTTTGTTACAATCATGATCGTGTCAACCTCTTGTGTATCCGCATATTTAATCTTGACAGTTGAATTGATGTTTACAGCATCTTTCTCAGCTGATTCTTGAACCAACTCATAGCTCTCAAGAATTTCCTTTAACTTAAGTATATCTGTTTCATTGTGAGATTGAGCTTCTCTCGCTGCATGATATTCAGCATTTTCAGATAAATCGCCAAACTCTCTTGCATGTTTGATTTCCTCAGAAATTTCATGTCTTTTGAGAATGAGTTCATCATACTCGCGTTGTAATTTTGCTAATGCAGCTTCAGTTAATAAAGTTTTCTTCATACCGCCATCTCCCCTAAAGTAGTTTGAACATATTATATATTATCAAATTGCAAGTTGTTTGTAAATTACATTTTTTTACCTAAAACCTATTTATTTTTTTATTCAGATTGTTATAATGGGAATTGAGGCTATGAAACGAGGTGGAATGATGCAAGATTTATTGTTTAATTTAATTGAAAATCATCAAAGCGAAACACACAATGGAAATGTTGCCAACTATATTCCTGAGCTAGGTAAGGCAAGAAAAGATGCACTTGGTATTTCGATTTATGACGTTAATGGAAGACTCTACCAGGCAGGTGATGTTGATGAGAAATTTACAATTCAAAGTATTTCAAAACCAATTGTATTATTACTTGCACTACTTGATAATGGTGAGGAAAAGGTATTTAGTAAGGTCGGCAAGGAACCAACTGGAGACCCCTTTAATTCTATTGTCAGACTTGAAACTTTTGATGAACATAAACCACTTAATCCAATGATTAATGCGGGTGCGATATCTGTTGCAGGCCTTATAAAAGGTAAAGATGCAAATGAGAAAAGTGATCGCATTTTAAACTTTATGAAAGAGATTACACGTAACAATGATCTTGAGATAAACAATGCCGTTTATGAGTCTGAATCAAGGACTGGCAATCGTAATCGTTCAATGGCTTATTTTTTAAAAGATTTTGGCAATATAGAAGGCCATGTAGAAGAGACACTTGAAGTATATTTTAAACAATGTTCTATTGAAGTAACTACGAAAGAACTTGCATATATCGGAGCAATTTTAGCGAGAAACGGTAAGGACTTAATCACTAAAAAACAAATATTTCCAGAACGTTATTGCCACATTGTAAAATCTTATATGGCAACCTGTGGCATGTATGATGGTTCAGGTGAATTTGCAATTAATGTTGGTATACCTGCGAAAAGTGGTGTTGGTGGTGGCATCATGTGTTCTGTTTACAATCGTATGGGTATTGGTGTTTTTGGACCAGCGCTTGACAGAAAGGGCAATAGTTATGCTGGGATTAAAATGCTTGAAGAATTATCAAAGCGTTTATCGCTCTCAATCTACTAAATATCTGTTATAATAAGTGTATTGTTATATATGGTGTTTATAGGGGTTATTAGTAACTTAATGAGCTCTTATGATTGTACTGGGAATTTAAGGAGTGCTAATGCGATGAAAAAAACGGCTTTGATCTTAATTTTATTATGTGCATTAACCTTAATGGCTTGCCAACTTCAAAGATCAAATTTAAAATATGACCCTGAGCTTGCGAGTTATGTTATTCAAAATCCAGCAGTTTACTATGGGGAAGCACAATATTATCACGAGGTTCAGAGTGTTGAAGCAGAGGAACTAGACCAAGTTCTTTTTGTTAGAGCTTCGGGCGAGATTAAGGATAATACGAGAGGTAAGACTCAGAACAATTTTAGCTTTAATTATACCTTTAAAATAACCGATCAAAGTATTTTTCAAATTTTAGACAACAATCGATTGAATGATTCTGATTTTAAGGAGATTGAGCTCTTAAGAAAACCAGTAGAAACGGGTAACACTTGGACTTTTGACGCAATAATGTTTAACAATAAAACGACTAAAATGACTGCCGAAATAATAGCATATGATGAAGTGACTAAAGTCGTTCAGGTCAAGTATACATCAAAGGACTATTCGGAAACGAGAAGTCTTATGCAAAATGTGGGTATAACAGATTTCACCAAAGAAGTCATTTATAAAGATGTTAAGGCCATCAGCGGGTTTCATATCGAAAATAAGATGCAAAGTGAGACAGCAGCCGTTGAGGAGAATGTTAATCCAATTGATGACGATTTTAAGGCCTTTGATGAATTTGTAGAGATTGCAATAAGTGACAAGGAACGTGATTTAATCTTTGGATTTAATCAGAATTACGCAAAAAGGATTCGTATGGAAGACAATCAAATTTTTGATTTTGTAATGCCTGAATCGCCAGCAAGTGAGAAAATTAACAACCTAAAGCCAACTGACATGGGAACATTTGAGTTTGTGTCATTTAAGCCTAAACTCAAAAGCCCAATTAATGAGGGTGTTAACATAGAAGTTGTTGAACTTTATGACTTAGGAGACACACAAAATTTTGTGAATACAGTCACTTACACCCTAAAACAGTATGGTGATCAGTTGATGATTTATGACTTCAAATAAAAGAACCTCATTATCTATGAGAATAGGTAATGAGGTTTATTTTTATCCTTTAGTGAAGACATTGCCTTTATATTTGACTTGATTTCTACCAG